>NZ_JBEUPA010000155.1:0-19110 GCF_040492065.1 Actinomadura sp. NPDC000929
CGGCGAGGCCGGGCAGCAGGTTGTTCGGAACCGGCAGCTGCGAGACCGCGCTGACCTGGTACGGGATGAGGATCGCGGCGACGAGCAGGCCGCCGAGCGCGGCGCCGGCGTCCACCCGCCAGACGGGCCCGCCGGTCCCGGCGCGGCGCAGCGGCGCGCGGCACGCCACGGCGAGCAGCCACGCCGACAGCACCTGCCCGACGATCACGACGGGGACGACCTCGATGCCGGAGACCGCGTACGTCCCGGCGACGGCGCCCGCGCCGACGCCGAGGACCGTCCCGCCGAGCACGCACACGCCGCCCGGCACGGCCCGCACGGCGAGCCCGGAGGCCAGGAACGCCAGCGCGAGGCCCTGGCCGATCACGATCGCGACGTGCGCGCCGGTCAGCGACTGCCACCCCGACGAGGCCACGAACGCGGGGCTGGCGAGGACGAGGATCTGCAGCGCGAGGAACGGCCCGAACGCCGCGGCGCCGAGCGCGTCCCGCCAGGACACGCCGGGCGCGGTGACGGGTCCCGACGCCAGCTCGCGGTAGAGCGCGGCGGCGCCGACGCCGACGAACGCCAGGCAGGCCAGCCAGGGGCCGATGCCGTCGCGCCACACCGGGTCCCAGGTGGCGAAGCACATCCGCACGGCGCCGTCGATGGACAGGCCCGCGACGGTGGCGGTGGCGAAGCCGACCCCCGACAGGCCGCGGGCGCCCTCGTACAGCGCCGCGACGGCGATCATGCCGATGGCGGTGCCGGCGAACGCGAGCCAGGTGCGGGGGTCGAGCGCCTGGGCGAGGAGCCGGACGGCGAACAGCCCGCCGACGCCGGCGAGCAGCAGCCCGCGCGGGCCGGCGAAGCGGCGGATGAGCGGGGCGGCGAACCCGGCGAGGTAGACCGCGAGCACCGCGCCGGCGGCGGCCGCGGTCCCGGCCTCGTCGGCGAAGTGGTCGAGCTGCGGCAGCGAGAACCGCAGCGTCTGCGCGAGCACCGCGACGGTCACGGCGATCAGCGCGAGTCTGGCGGGGCCCTGCGGGACGATCGGGGGGCCGGCCGCGGCCGGGCCGCCGGTCCTGGTGCCTACGTCTGTGCTGGCCAATTGAACGACTGCTCCCGGGGGACGAGCGGACCTTCGGGACGTGCGAATGCTGCGGAGCGCCGCGGACCGGCGCGTGCCATCAGGGTCATGGTGGCGCAACCGCAGCACGGCCGGAGGCCGATCTCGAAAGATCGTTCTCCGGCCGTGTTCAGGGTCTCACCGGCCGCCGCGCGCGAGCCGCCGGGGCGGCCGCGCGCGGACGGCGCGTCGGCTGGGCGTCACTGCCCGCCGGAGAGCTTCTCCCGCAGTGCGGCGAGCGCCTCGTCGGTGGCCAGGGCGCCACCGCCGGACTCGCTCTCGCCGCCGCCGGAGTAGGAGGTCTCGCCGCCACCGCCGCCGCCGCCCGTGGGCTCGGCACCGGCCTCCGCCTCGGCCTTGCGGGCCTCCTCGATCTGCTTGCGGTGGGCGTCGAAGCGGGAGCGGGCCTCGGCGTACTGCCGCTCCCAGGTCTCACGCTGCTCGTCGAAGCCCTCGAGCCATTCGCCGGTGTCGGCGTCGAAGCCCTCGGGGTACTTGTAGTTCCCCTGGTCGTCGTACTCGGCCGGCATGCCGTACAGGGTCGGGTCGAAGTCCTCTTCCTCGATCCCCGCGGCGCCCTCGTTGGCCTGCTTGAGCGACAGGCTGATCCGGCGCCGGTCGAGGTCGATGTCGATGATCTTCACGAAGATCTCGTCGCCGACCTGGACGACCTGCTCGGGGATCTCCACGTGCCGCTCGGCCAGCTCGGAGATGTGCACCAGGCCCTCGATGCCCTCCTCGACGCGGACGAACGCGCCGAACGGCACCAGCTTGGTGACGCGGCCCGGGACGACCTGCCCGATCTGGTGGGTGCGGGCGAACTGCTGCCACGGGTCTTCCTGGGTCGCCTTGAGCGACAGGGAGACGCGCTCGCGCTCCATGTCGACGTCCAGGACCTCGACCGTGACCTCCTGGCCGACCTCGACGACCTCGGAGGGGTGGTCGATGTGCTTCCAGGACAGCTCGGAGACGTGGACCAGACCGTCGACGCCGCCGAGGTCGACGAACGCGCCGAAGTTGACGATCGAGGACACGACGCCCTTGCGGACCTGGCCCTTCTGCAGCGTGTTGAGGAAGGTCTGGCGGACCTCGCTCTGCGTCTGCTCCAGCCAGGCGCGGCGGGACAGGACCACGTTGTTGCGGTTCTTGTCCAGCTCGATGATCTTGGCCTCGAGCTCGCGCCCGACGTAGGGCTGAAGGTCGCGGACCCGGCGCATCTCGACCAGCGAGGCGGGCAGGAAGCCGCGCAGCCCGATGTCGAGGATGAGACCGCCCTTGACGACCTCGATGACCGTGCCGGTGACGATGCCGTCCTCGTCCTTGATCTTCTCGATCGTGCCCCAGGCGCGCTCGTACTGGGCGCGCTTCTTGGACAGGATCAGCCGGCCTTCCTTGTCCTCCTTCTGGAGGACGAGGGCCTCGACGTGGTCTCCGGTGGAGACGACCTCGTTCGGGTCGACGTCGTGCTTGATGGACAGCTCACGCGAGGGGATGACGCCCTCGGTCTTGTAGCCGATGTCGAGGAGGACCTCGTCACGATCGACCTTGACGACAGTGCCTTCGACAATGTCGCCGTCGTTGAAGTACTTGATGGTCTCATCGATCGCGGCGAGGAAGGCTTCCTCGGACCCGATGTCGTTGACCGCTACCTGCGGGGTGGTCGAGGTGGCCTCGGTGCTGCTCGTCATGTGTCGGCTGGCTCCGGTACGGACATGGAAGTCGTGATGGGCATGTGCGCGGAGGGCCGTTATCCGCCCTGCCGAAGACCGGAAGGGAACGCGGACAACCGCCGCGTCAGTGAACCGAACCGATGTCGCCGACCTGACCGAGCGCGAGCCTGCTCCGTCCGAAGCGCGCGCAGGCCCACAGCGCAGCGATCAGGATATGGGACCGAAGTCCCCGGGTCAATCCGGCTGGCGGCGCCGCGATCAGTACATCCGCGCGTAGGCCCGGTACTGCTTGGCGATCCGGTCCTCGGACGCCTTGGGAAACGTCACGGTGTTCGGGTCTCCGTCAGAGGTGTACCGCTCGCCGGGGTTCTTGTCCAGGTACTCCAGCCACGCCGTGGAGCAGTACTTGGTGCAGTCGTTCTCCTTGATCTTGCCCTCGGACCGCACCCGGTCGATGTTCCACCGGTCGAAGTCGGCGTCGAACGGCGAGAGCGACGGCCGCCACCCGGCCAGGAAGATCCCCTGGAAGGCGTACCGGCCGTCCTGCTTCTCGGCCCACGCCTTCTTCTTCGGGACGGCCCCGAACGGGTACGCGAACGTGGTCGCGTGCGTCCCGGTGAGCCGGACGATCCGGTCCTCCATGTCCCCGATCTCCTTGTGCACGCCCTTCTCGGACATGCCGGTCAGGCTCGGGTGGGACACGGTGTGGTTGCCGAGCTCGAACCCGTGCTGCCGGAGCCATCCGAGCCCCGCGGCGGCCCGCGTCTCGTCCATCCCGAACAGCTCCTTGTTCAGGTAGAACGTCGCGACCGGCCGGAACCCCGGGTTCTCCCGCGCGACCTGCTCGATGACCGCCACGGCCGTGTCGGGCGCCGGGTTGCCCTGCGGGTCGAGCCCGAAGTGCCCGGGCGTGCTGTCGTCGAACGTCAGCACCACGGGATGCCTGCCCGCCGGCACGTCGATCCGCCCGCTGACGAACTCCGCCGCCGTGATCGGGTAGTAGCCGTCCTTGGCGAGCCCGGTCAGCTCGTCGTACAGCTCCTTGCTCGACCGGTCCAGCGACAGCTCGGGCTTCTTCATGATCCGGTGGTACATCAGCACCGGGATCTGCCCCAGCTCGTTGGCCTTGACCGCGACCGCCCCGGCCGCCGCCGCGGCGATGGGCGTGGACACCGCCACCGAAGGCGTCGCACTCCCCGAGGCTCCGGGCGCCCCGGGCACCGGCGCGAGCCCGGCCTTGGCGGCTCTCGCGGTGGCCGTCGCCTCGGAAGCGGCCCCGGCCCGCCGGGCCACGTTCTCCTTGCGATGTTCCTTGCGCCCCCCGGGAAGCGTCAGCCCCAGGACAACGGCACAGACGACCACAACTCCAGCAATCTTGTGAAGGAGAGGCACAGTTCCCCCGCCGGTAGACCCGAACAGGACCAGGGGGACAGCGTACGACCCCCCGGACATCTACGGACACCCACCGACCTACCCGAATGATCCCCACGCACCACCCCCACCAGGCCCCACAGAGAATCAAGTCCGAAAACCCCCGGTAAAACCCACCCACCCCCGAAAAACAACACCCCCGCCACAAAACCCACCCACCCCGCAACCCAACCACCACAAACCGGCGCAAATAGCCCAACAAAGGCACGCCCACGCCCGATGGCCCAAACCGCCGCCCAGCCAAACCACACAACCCCGACAGATGGCGAAAGACCAAAGCCCGCGCCCACGGCACCCGACGACCCCGCAACGCGAGAAGCCAACGCCGGCGACAACGCGCCCCCACCCCGAACAGCCAACCGAAGCGCCCCACCGCACCCATCGGAGAGAGCATCCAAGCCAGCCCCCCGACTCCCGCAGAACGTCCATGAGGGCAAAGCCAGGCGCCCGCCTACCCCCGCTCGGGCCTGGAGCGAACCGAGGCGACGCCGACGGTCACCCGCAAGGCCCGACGCCAACGGGCCCTCGGGACCCGAGGGAGCAGAGCACGGCAACAGCCAGCGCAACGACCTCAACCGCAACCGCAACCGCAACCGCAACCGCAACCGCAACCGCAACCGCAACCACGCAACAACCTCAATGGGCGCGATCGCGTCCGAAGGCAGATCCGAGCGAAGCAAGGATCTGATCGCGCAGCGAGCCGCAAGGCGAGTCGGAGCGATGCCAGCGATCGCCCGCAGTGCCCGACGACGGAGGGCCGCCAGGCCCGAAAGAGGAGAGCACTGCAAAAAACACAGCGCAACAACCCCAGCCACCGCCGCAACCACGCGACAGCCTCAATGGTTGCGATCGCGTCCGAAGGCAGGTTCAAGCGAAGCGAGAACCTGATCGCGCAGCGAGCCGCTAGGCGAGTCGGAGCGATGCCAGCGATCGCCCGCGTTTATCGACGATGGAGGGCCGCCAGGCCCGAAGGAGGAGAAAAACGCAATTAATGCGCAGCGTCCTGCCAGGTGCGGCCGGTGCCCATGGAGACGCTGAGGGGGGCGCGTAGTTCGTAGGCGGCGGCCATCTGGGTGCTGACGAGGGTTTTGAGGTCGTCGAGTTCTCCTGGGGCGACTTCGAAGACGAGTTCGTCGTGGACCTGGAGGAGCATGCGGGAGGTGAGGCCGGCGTCGCGGAGGGCGCGGTCGACGTTGAGGCTGGCGACCTTGATGATGTCGGCGGCCGAGCCCTGGATGGGGGCGTTGAGGGCCATGCGTTCGGCCATCTCGCGGCGCTGGCGGTTGTCGGAGTTGAGGTCGGGCAGGTAGCGGCGGCGGCCGAGGATGGTCTCGGTGTAGCCCTCCTGGCGGGCCTTGGCGACGATGTCGCGGAGGTAGTCGCGGACGCCGCCGAACTGCTCGAAGTACTCCTCCATGAGGCCGCGCGCCTCGTCCGGGGAGATCCGCAGCTGCTGGGAGAGGCCGTAGGCGGACAGGCCGTAGGCGAGGCCGTAGTTCATGGCCTTGATGCGCGCGCGCAGTTCGGAGTCGATCTGCTCGGGCGGCAGGCCGAAGACGCGGGACGCGGTGATGGTGTGGAAGTCGGCGCCGGAGCCGAAGGCCTCCAGGAGCGCGTCGTCCTCCGAGAGGTGCGCCATGATGCGCAGCTCGATCTGGGAGTAGTCGGCGGTGAGGAGGGACTCGTAGCCGTCGCCGACGACGAAGGCCTCGCGGATCTGGCGGCCTTCGGCGGTGCGGATCGGGATGTTCTGCAGGTTGGGGTCGGTGGAGGAGAGCCGCCCGGTGGCGGCGATCATCTGGTTGAACGTGGTGTGGATGCGGCCGGCGTCGTCGGCCATGGGGATCAGGGAGTCGACGATGCTCTTGAGCTTGGCGACCTCCCGCCACCGCAGGATGTGCTCCAGGACGGGGTGGCCGTCCTTCTCCAGGAGGGTTGTGAGGGCCTCGGAGTCGGTGGTGTAGCCGGTCTTGGTGCGCTTGGTCTTGGGGAGGTTCAGCTCGTCGAACAGGACCTGCTGGACCTGCTTGGGCGAGCCGAGGTTGAACTCGCGCCCGACGGCGGCGTGGGCCAGCTGCTCCTGCTCCTTGACCTGGCCGCCCAGGGACGCCGACAGGCCCGCCAGGTGGTCGGCGTCGACGGCGATGCCGGCGCGTTCCATGGCGGCGAGGACGCCGACCAGCGGCAGCTCGACCTCGCGCAGGAGGCGGGTGGCGCCGCGCTTGTCGAGGTCCTTGTCGAGGACGTCGGCGAGCTCGGTGACGGCGCGGGCGCGGACGGCGAGGGCTTCGGCGGCCTCTTCCTCCCCGGAGCCGTCCAGGGTGAGCTGGCCGGAGTCCTCGGTCTCGCTGCGCAGCTCGCGGTGCAGGTAGCGCAGGACGAGGTCGGCGAGGTCGAACGTGCGCTGGCCGGGGAGCGCGAGGTACGCGGCGAGCGCGGTGTCGCTGGTGACGCCCTCCAGCCGCATGCCGCGCGCGGCGAGCGCCAGCATCGGGCCCTTGGCCTCGTGGATCGCCTTGGGGCGGGCGGGGTCGGCGAGGTAGGCGGCGAGGGCGCGCTCGTCGTCCTCGATCAGCTCGGCCGGGTCGAGGTGGACGGCGGGGCCCTTGACGGACGCCAGCGCCAGCGCGGTGATCTCGCCGGTGCCGCGGCCCCAGGTGCCGGTGACGGCGACGCCGATCCGGTCGGCGGTGTTGGCGTCGAGCCAGGCGCCGAGGGCGCCGGGTTCGAGCGGCTCCACCTCGACGTCGAAGCCCTCATCGGCCTCGGGCTCGGCCGCCGAGATCGAGGAGTACAGCCGTTCGCGCAGGACGCGGAACTGCAGCGAGTCGAACAGGGTGTGGATCTCCTCGCGGTCCCACTGGCCCATCGTCAGCTGCGGCGGCGTCAGCTCCAGGCCGACCTCGCAGTCGAGCTTGTTGATCTGCTGGTTGCGCAGCACGCCGGACAGGTGCTCGCGCAGGTTGTCGCCGGCCTTGCCCTTGATCTCGTCGACGCGGTTCACGAGGGTGTCGAGGTCGCCGTACTTGGTGAGCCACTTGGCGGCGGTCTTCGGGCCGACGCCCGGCACGCCGGGCAGGTTGTCGCTGCTCTCCCCCACGAGGGCGGCGAGCTCGCGGTACCGCTCGGGCGGGACGCCGTACTTGGCCTCGACGGCGGCGGGGTCCATCCGGGCGAGCTCCGACACGCCGCGGACGGGGTACAGGATCGTCACCGAGTCGTCGACCAGCTGGAACGCGTCGCGGTCGCCGGTGACGATGAGGGTCTGCATCCCCGCGCGGGTGGCCTGGACGGACAGCGTGGCGATGATGTCGTCGGCCTCGAACCCGGCGACCGACAGCCGCGGGATGCGCAGCGCGTCCAGCACCTCGAAGATCAGGCTGACCTGGCTGCGGAACTCGTCGGGCGTCTTCTGCCGGCCGGCCTTGTACTCGACGTACTGCTCGTGCCGGAACGTCGGCTCGGAGCGGTCGAACGCCACCGCGATGTGGGACGGCTGCTCGTCGCGCAGCACGTTGATGAGCATCGAGGTGAAGCCGTACACGGCGTTGGTCGGCTGCCCGTCGGTCGTGGAGAAGTTCTCCACGGGCAATGCGAAGAACGCCCGGTAGGCCAGGGAGTGGCCGTCGAGCAGCAGAAGCCGGTCGCGCTTGTCAGGGGTCGTCGGTGAGGTCGCCACACCAGGACTCTAGTCTGCGCGTACGACAGTTTTGTGGAGGCGTAAGTGACTGACACCGACGGCGCGAGCCCGGAGGACCTGGGCGCGAAGATCCTCGCGGGGGAGGAGTTCGACGCGCACGGCGACCTGGCGAAGAACATGGGCGTCGAATACCTGGAGGCCTCGGCCGAGCGCGTCGTGGGGCGCATGCCGGTCAAGGGCAACACCCAGCCGTACGGGCTGCTGCACGGCGGCGCGTCCTGCGTGCTGGCCGAGTCCCTGGGCTCGGTGGGCGCGGCCCTGCACGCGGGCCCGGACCGCATCGCCGTCGGGATCGAGATCAACGCCACCCACCACCGGTCCGCCACCGACGGGTTCGTCACGGGCGTGGCGACCCGCGCGCACGGGGGCCGCACCCTCGCCACCTACGACATCGTCATCACCGACGACCAGGACCGGCGGGTCTGCACCGCGCGCCTCACCTGCATGCTGCGCGACGCCCCGCCCGGCCGCTGACACGGCGTGATCCGCGCTTTCTTTGCGATGCGCGCCCCCGGGTCTGTAGCGTGGATCAGACCGGCCCGGGGTCACCGAGTAGACAACGTACGCGCCCGGGGAAGGTTCGTACGGCCCCAAAGGTGACCCCGGGTCAACGCATGTCCGGGGACGGTCGCGCCCCCGACACCGGCGTAGGTCCGTCACCGGTTGCGGTTGGGTTGCGAAACGATCCCGCCCGTTCACCCGTTCCGGGCGCCGGACGTACCGTCCGAGCATGCGCCACGCTGACACGCGCACCCCCGGCCCGCGCGCCCGGCGCCGGGCGGGCACCGCCCGTGCGGGCACCGTCCTCGCGGGCACCGCGCTCGCCCTCGCCGCGGCCCTCCCGCTCGCGGGGTGCTCCGGCTCCGGGCGGGCCACCTCCCTCCCCGACTACAAGATCCCCGCCGAGAAGGCGCGGGAGGGCGAGGCCGTCCCCGAGGGCAGGACGGGCAAGAGCGCCGACATGCGGTTCACCGTCGTCGGCTTCCGCGAGGCCATGACCGACGTCATGGGCACCCACGCCTCCATGAACGCCAAGGGCGCCTTCACCCGCGTGCGGGTCCTGGCCGTCAACACCGGACGCGACATCCAGGTGTTCGACACCTGGCAGCAGCGCCTCGTCACGACCGACGGCAGGACCTACTCCCCCGACGTCAACGCCACCATGATCAAACGGCAGCCGGAGCGGCTCTCGGTCGGGGCGTCCATGCGCGTCGAGTTCGACCTTTGGTTCGACGTCCCCCGCGGCGCGAAGACCAGGGCCGTCCGGCTGTACGGCTCACCGCCCGTCGGCGCCACCACCGACCCGGACCCCGCCGAGATCAAGCTCCCCTGACCCCCGCGACGCGCAAGGCCCGCCCGGCCCGGACGAACCGGGCCGAGCGGGCCTGACACGCTCGGACGCGCCGCTACTTCGCGGTCTCCTCGCCGGAACCGTCCTCGGGGCCCTCGGCCGCCGGAGCGGGCTCCTCGGCCGCCGGAGCGGCTTCCCCGGCCGCCGGAGCGGCGCCGTCGCCCAGCTCGCCGCCCAGGTAGGCCGCCCGGACCTCCGGGTCGTCCAGCAGGTCCGCCGCGGGCGCCGACTTGACCACCCGGCCGGTCTCCAGCACGTACGCCCGGTGCGCGATCTGCAGCGCCTGCTGCGCGTTCTGCTCCACCAGCAGCACCGTCGTGCCCCGCCGGTTGATCTCCTGGATGATCGAGAAGATCTGCTGGACGAGCATGGGCGCCAGCCCCATCGACGGCTCGTCCAGCAGCAGCACCTTCGGCTTGGCCATCAGCGCCCGCCCGATCGCGAGCATCTGCTGCTCGCCGCCCGACATCGTGCCGCCCAGCTGCTTGCGGCGCTCGGCCAGCCGCGGGAACAGCTCGAACGCCTCCGCCAGCTCCTTGGCGGGGTCGTCCTTGCGGGCGTAGGCGCCCATCAGCAGGTTCTCCTCCACCGTCATGCCGGGGAAGATCCCCCGGCCCTCCGGCGCCTGCCCGATGCCGACCAGCACCCGCTTGTGCCCGGGCATCCTGCTGATGTCCTCGCCGTCGAACCGGATCGCGCCCGACGACAGCCCGCGCAGCCCTGAGATGGTCTTCAGGGTCGTCGTCTTCCCGGCGCCGTTCGCGCCGATCAGCGTGACGATCTCCCCCTGGCCGACCTCCGCGGTGATGCCCTTCAGCGCGGCGATCTTCCCGTAGTGGACGTGGATGTCACTGATCTCAAGAAGCATCGGCCGGAGCCCCCAGATACGCCTCGATGACCCGCGGGTCGTTCTGCACCTCGGCCGGCAGGCCGTCCGCGATCTTCTGGCCGAAGTCCAGCACCGCGACCCGGTCGCTGATGCCCATGACCAGGCTCATGTCGTGCTCGATCAGCAGCACCGTCACGCCGGTGTCCCGGATGTCGCGGATCAGCTGCTGCAGCGCCACCTTCTCCGCCGGATTCATGCCCGCAGCGGGCTCGTCCAGCAGCAGCAGCTTCGGCTCGGTGGCCAGCGCCCGGGCGATCTCCAGCCGCCGCTGGTCGCCGTACGGCAGGTTCTTCGCCGCCTCCTCGCCGCGGTGCGGGATCCCCACCAGCTCCAGCAGCTCCCGCGCCCGCTCGCGGCCGCGGCGCTCCTCGCGGCGGTGCCACGGAAGCCCGAGCGCCGCCCCGACGAACCCCGTCCGGTGGTGCGCGTCCGCGCCCACCATGACGTTCTCCAGCGCCGTCATGTTGTGGAACAGCCGCACGTTCTGGAACGTGCGCGCCACACCCAGCTTCGTCACGAGGTAGCGCTTCTTGCCGTCGATGCGCTTCCCGCGGAACACCACCTGCCCCTCGGTCGGCCGGTAGACGCCGGTGGTCACGTTGAACACCGTCGTCTTCCCCGCCCCGTTCGGGCCGATCAGCGCGAAGATCTCGCCCTCGCGGATCGTGATGTCCACCTTGTTGAGCGCGACCACGCCGCCGAACCGCATGACGACGTCCCGCAGCTCCAGGACGGGTGACGCGCCCTTCGCCTCGCTCACTTGCCCTCCTCCACGGCGGCCGCGTCCGACTGGCCCGGACCGGCCACCTCGGCGCCCATGCTGCCCATGCCGCCGGTGCCCTCGGCCAGCTCCGCCTTCCGCTGCCGCGACGGCCACAGGCCCTCCGGACGGAAGATCATCATCACCACGAGCGCGGCACCGAAGATCAGCATCCGGTAGTCGTGCAGGAACCGGAACCGCTCCGGCAGCCACGCCAGCACCGCGGCGCCCAGCATCACGCCCGGAAGGTTGCCCGAGCCGCCCAGCACCACGCCGGCCAGGATCAGCGCCGAGACGAGGAACTCGAAGTTCTGCGGGTTGATCGAGGTGATCTGCCCGGCGAACACCACGCCGCCGCTGCCGCCGATCGCCGCGCCGATCGCGAACGCCGCCAGCTTGAACTTGAACGTCGGCACGCCCATCAGCTCCGCCGCGTCCTCGTCCTCCCGGATCGACGCCCACGCGCGGCCCACCCGCGACCGCTCCAGCCGCTTCACGAAGACGATCGCGATGATGATGAACAGCACCAGCAGGTAGTAGTACGGCCGCGCGTCCAGCAGCCCGTACTTCAGCGGCTGGACGCCCAGGATCTCGAACTCCGACAGCGACGGCGGGTGCGGGATCCCCTGCACGCCGCGCGGGCCGTTCACGTACGAGCTGTTGTTCGCCGTCCGCTTGACGATCTCACCGAAGCCGAGCGTCACGATCGCCAGGTAGTCGCCGCGCAGCCGCAGCGTCGGCGCGCCGAGGATGACCCCCGCCAGCGCCGAGAACCCGATCGCCAGCCCCAGCGACTCCCAGAAGTTCCACTCGTAGCGCGTCGCGAAGATGGCCATCGTGTAGCCGCCGACCGCGTAGAACGCCACGTACCCGAGGTCGAGGAGACCGGCCATGCCGACCACCACGTTCAGCCCGATCGCCAGCAGCACGTAGATCGCGATCTGGCTGCTCAGCATCGACGGCCAGTCGCTGCCGCTCGGCGCCATGAACGAGCCGATCGCCTCGCTCGGCAGCAGCAGCGCGCCGACGATCAGCAGCAGGTAGACGGCCCACCGCACCGCGCCGGGAGCCGACGCCCACCAGTCGCGCAGCGGGTCGAGAGAGAACATGTCGCGCGCCGAGCGGAGACCGCCCGCGCCGCCGTCGCCGTTTCCGTTCTTCGTGAGGTTCATGCGCGCGCCTGCTGGAGGGACTCACCGAGAATGCCGGTGGGACGGAACATCAGGACCAAGATCAGCACGGAGAACGCGACCACGTCGCGCCACTGGGATCCGAAGAAGCTCGAACCGTACATCTCCAGCAGCCCGAGCGTGAAGCCGCCGACCAGGGCGCCCCGGATGTTGCCGATGCCGCCGAGCACCGCCGCCGTGAACGCCTTGATGCCGAGCAGGAAGCCGACGAAGTAGTTCGTGCTCTCGAAGCGCAGGAAGTACAGCGCCGCCGCCACACCGGCCATCACCCCGCCGACCAGGAACGTCACCTGCACGACCCGGTCGATGTTCACGCCCATCAGCACGGCCGTCTCCGGGTCCTGCGCCGTCGAGCGGATGCCCCGGCCGAGCTTCGTGCGGTTCACGAACTGGTCCAGCGCGATCATCATGAGCACCGCGCCCACGAAGACGATCAACTGGTCGTTGCGGATCAGGATCGGCCCGACGTCCACGACGTCCGACAGCTTCTTGAAGTGCTCGTTGACGTCGAGCTTGCCGCCCTCCTTCGACGTCCCGAACACCCGGTGGATGAGCACCGTGCCCATCAGCTGCTGGATGAAGATCGACGCGCCGATCGCCGAGATCAGCGCCGCGAGTCTCGACGCCCCCCGTTTGCGCAGCGGCCGGTAGGCCGCCACCTCCAGCAGCATCGCGCCGCCGCCCGCGACCGCGCCGCCGACCACCGCCATGAGCGCCACCACGCCGATCAGCGCGACGCCGCCCACCGCGGACACGTCCAGGGTCCGCACCGTCCACAGCGCCGCGAACGTGCCGACCATGAAGATGTCGGCGTGCGCGAAGTTGATCAGCCGGAGCACGCCGTAGACCATCGTGTAGCCCAGCGCCAGCAGCGCGTAGATCGCGCCCAGCGCCAGGCCGTCGACGGTCGACGGCCAGAATTGATTGATGAAGTCGTCGAGCACCTTCGGTCGCCTTCGTCAAAAGGAGCGGGAGCGCTGTAGCGCTCCCGCTCCCGCGCCATCAGGGGCCCCCGGGACGGGGGCGGTCGGTCCGGGGCGTGGTGACGCCTACGAGACCTTCGCTTCGTTGCTGTTGCCGAGCAGCGGCAGCTTGTTGTCCTTCACCTCGTAGATGAAGATGTCCTTGGCCGCCAGCTCGCCGTTCTCGGCGAACTTGATCTGCTTGCCGACGCCCTGGAAGTCCTCGGTCTTCAGGAAGCTGTTGATGTCCTCCGGCGAGGTCTTGCCGGCCTTGATCGCCTCGATGAACGCCGTCGCGGCGTCGAAGCCCTCGGTCGAGTAGATCGCGACCTCGGAGTTGAACTTCGCCTTGTAGTCGTCGGCGAACTTCTTGGCCTTCGGGTTCGTCTTGCCCTCGGCGTCGATCAGGCAGCCGCAGCTCAGCAGCGCGCCCTGCGCGTTGGCCTGGCCGGCGCCCTCGATCAGACCGGTCGCCAGCGAGCCGTCGCCGGACATCATCTTGCCCTTGTAGCCGGCCTCGCGGAGCTGCTTGAACAGCCGGCCCGCCACCGCGTAGTAGCCGCCGAAGTAGACCGCGTCCGGCTTGAACTGGTTGATCTTGTTGACGGTCGAGGAGTAGTCCGTCGCCTTGTCGTCGACCGCGTCGGTCTGGGTCTGCACGCCCTTGGCGCCGGCGGCCTTGCCGATGGCGTCGGCGAGGCCCTTGCCGTAGTCCTGGTTGTCCGACACCGTGAAGATCTTCTTCGCCTTCACCGAGTTCACCAGGAAGTTCGCGGCGCCGTCGCTCTGCACGGCGTCGTCGGCCACCACCCGGTGCCAGTACTTCCAGCTCTTCTCGCCGAGCGTGATGTTGGTCGCGGACGGCGACACGCTCGGGACCTTGGCCTCTTCGAGGATCGGGGCGACGCTCTGCGACTCACCGGAGAACGCGGGGCCGATCAGACCGACGATCTTGTCGTTCTTGATGGCGCCCTGCGCCAGCGTCGTCGCCTGCTCCGGCTTGCCCTGGCTGTCGTAGGTCTTGAACTTGATCTTGACCTTCGGGTTCGTGGCGTTGTACTGCTCGATGGCCAGTTGCGCGCCCTGCTTGGGCGGGATCACCAGGCCCGAGTTCTCACCGGTCAGGTCACCCATGAACCCGAGCGTGATCTCGTTGCCGTTGCCGGAGTCGCTATCGCCGTCACCGCACGCCACGGCGCTGAGCGCGAGCGCCGCGCTCACCGCAACCGCGCCGGTGATCCTCATCATGTTGCGCCGCAAGGTGCCCAACCTTTCCATCCGGATCCGGGTGGATCGGGTACGAGTGAAGCCCCGACGCCGACCCCCTCGAAAAGAGGAAACCGGTCACTCGGGGACCAGGTATGTCGTACACCGTCGACCCACCCCAGAACAGGACCCCCGGATCGAAGGGTTACTCGTTCGTTACTCCCCTGTGCCCATCCGATACCGGGCGTTGCCTGGGACGATTACGAAACGTGACGTCAACGGCCCGGTCCGGCACCTGCGCTTTGGACCTTGACAACCGGGCGTTCGACCGCGCTGAGGAGTCAGCCCGCGGCGGGCTCGTCCCGGCCTCCGGAGGCGCCCGCCACGACGGCCTCGGCGACGGCCCGCATCGTGAGCCGCCGGTCCATCGAGGTCTTCTGGATCCACCGGAACGCCTCGGGCTCGGACCACCCGTGCGCTTGCTGCAGCAGCCCCTTGGCCCGGTCGACCACCTTGCGCGTGTCCAGCCGCTCCTGCAGCCCCGCGACCTCGGCCTCCAGCGCGCGCAGCTCGGTGTACCGGCTGACCGCCATCTCGATCGCCGGCGTGAGGTCGGTCTTGGAGAACGGCTTGACGAGATAGGCCATCGCGCCCGCGTCGGTGGCCCGCTGGACGAGCTCCCGCTGGGAGAACGCGGTCAGGATCACCACCGGCGCGATCCGCTCCGCGGAGATCCGCTCGGCCGCCGAGATGCCGTCCAGCACCGGCATCTTCACGTCGAGGATCACGAGGTCGGGCTTCAGCTCCCCGGCGAGGCGGACGGCCGTCTCACCGTCCCCGGCCTCCCCGACCACCTCGTAGCCGTCCTCCTGAAGCATCTCCTTCAGGTCAAGCCTGATCAGTGCCTCGTCTTCCGCGATCACAACCCGCCGAGCGCTCTCCACGCCCACGAGCCTACCGAAACCCGCTACCCTGGTCCCCGTCGCCCCGCCTCATGCAGGGCGATACGGACACCAAGGGACATGTCCGGATAAATATGCCGGGATGGCGAAATAGGCAGACGCGAATCCCTCAAAAGGATTTGTCCGAAAGGGCGTGCGGGTTCGAGTCCCGCTCCCGGCACTTCTAGAGATCCCTTCTCCATTAAGCGTCGCGCGTCGCGCATTGTGTCTGAGAGCTCGCCCCGAAACCGGCAATGCCTCCACATTCGTCAGTGAGGCGCTGTGCTGGTGAATACATCACCGCACGCCAGAAAAATCGCTGATCCTCTTTTGAGCATGGCCTCAAGGTCAGCAACGCCTGGCGCGATGCCTCACATAGAGCGATCATGCATGAACTGTCAGTGGCGGTCGGGAGACTGCGGGCATGTACGATCCGCGACAGCGCCCACTGGCGTTACGACTGTTGGCGGCGGGGTTCACGATCGCTGAAGTGCACCGCCAGACCGGCATCCCCACGTCCACACTGGGCAATTGGAAGAAGCGCCCCGAAAAGGCCGCGAGCCATACTCCTCCGTTATGTCCGCGTTGCCATGATCGGGCGCTCGATCCCGCCGCTTACTCCTACCTTCTCGGTCTCTACCTCGGCGACGGGCATCTCGCCCGGCAACCGAACGGCGTCCATCGCCTGGAAATCGCCTGTTCCGACGTCTGGCCGGGCCTCATCGACGCCGCCGCCGACGCGGTGGGCGCCGTTCTGCCGTCCCGTGTCGGACGCCGCCAGAAGCCCGGTTGCACGATGGTGGGGTCGTACTCCAACCACTGGCCCTGCCTGCTCCCCCAGCACGGGCCGGGAATGAAGCACACACGAAAGATCGAGTTGGCGGGGTGGCAGCGGGAGATCGTCGACGAGCGCACGGAGGAGTTCGTCCGCGGACTGATCCACTCGGACGGGTGCCGGGTCACCAACCGCGTGCGCAAGCGCCTCCGGAACGGGGACCGCTGGTACGAGTATCCGCGTTACAACTTCGCGAGCGTGTCGCTGGACATCCAGGGGTTGTTCACCGGGGCGCTGGATCGGCTCGGGATCGCGTGGACGCAGATGAACGCGAAGAACATCTCGGTCGCGCGAAGAAAGGCGGTGGCGCGGCTGGACGAGTTCGTCGGGCCGAAGCACTGAGAGCGCGGCGGGTTTCCGGAGCGTCGCGGAATTGAGACCGGGCGGTGATTGGTGCGCGCCGCGCGAGGTCCGCCGGGCTGGGTGTGAATTGGGGAAAAAGGAGCCGGGCACCGCGCGGGGTGCGGGTCGCGCGGTGCCCGGCAGGGGTGGTGGTCAGTGGGGGATGGCGATGGCGTCGCCGAGGCTGTGCACGCGCAGGGCGTTCGTCGAGCCGGCGGTGCCGGGGGGCGAGCCGGCGACGACGACGATCTTGTCGCCCTTCTGGAACCGGCCGAGTTCGAGGAGGGCCTGCTCGACCTGGCGGACCATGGTGTCGGTGTGGTCGACCTGCGGGACGATGAAGGTCTCGACGCCCCAGACGTGGGCGAGCCGGCCGCGGACGGCGGGCACGGAGGTGAAGGCGAGCAGGGGGATCGGCGAGCGGTAGCGGGACAGGCGCCGGGCGGTCTCGCCGGACATGGTGAAGGCGGCGAGGGCCTCGGCTCCGACGATCGCGCCGACCTCGGCGGCGGCGCGGGCGATGGCGCCGCCGACGGTCTCGGGCATGCGCTCCAGGGTGTGGGTGGCCTGGAGGGAGGCCTGCTCGGCGGTCTCCACGATGCGGCTCATCGTGAGGACGGACTCGATGGGGTACTGGCCGACGCTGGTCTCGCCGGAGAGCATGACGGCGTCGGCGCCCTCGAAGACGGCGTTGGCGACGTCGGAGGTCTCGGCGCGGGTGGGGCGCGGCGCGGAGATCATGGATTCGAGCATCTGGGTGGCGACGATGACCGGGCGGGCCTTCTCGCGGCACAGCTCGATGGCGCGCTTCTGGACGATCGGCACCTGTTCGAGGGGCAGTTCGACGCCGAGGTCGCCGCGGGCCACCATGATGCCGTCGAAGGCGGCGACGATCTCGGGGAGCCGCTCGACGGCCTGCGGCTTCTCGATCTTGCCGATGAGGGGGACGCGGATGCCCTCCTCTTCCATGATCTGATAGCAGATGTCGGCGTCGGCGGGGGTGCGGACGAAGGACAGGGCGACGAGGTCGACGCCGAGGCGCAGGGCCCAGCGCAGGTCGCGCTCGTCCTTCTCGGTGAGGGCGGGGACGCTGACCGGGACGCCGGGGAGGTTGAGGCCCTTGTTGTCGGACACCATGCCGCCGACGGTGACCGTGGTGTGGACGCGGGTGCCGTCGACGGAGGTGACCTTGAGGGCGACGCGGCCGTCGTCGATGAGGACGGTGTCGCCGGGGCTGACGTCGCCCGGCAGCCCCTGGTAGGTGGTGGACACCTCACGGCGGGTGCCGGGCACGTCGTCGGTGGTGATGGTGAACTCGTCGCCGAGGGTGAGCCGCACGGGGCCGTCGGGGAAGCGCCCGATGCGGATCTTGGGGCCCTGCAGGTCCGCGAGGATGCCGACGCCGCGGCCGGTGGCGTCGGCGGCGGCGCGGAGCCGGTGGTAGACCTCTTCGTGGACGGCGTAGTCGCCATGGCTCATGTTGAGGCGGGCGACGTCGATGCCGGCTTCGACGAGGGCGTTGATCTGCTCGCTGCTGGAGCAGGCCGGACCGATGGTGCTGACGATCTTCGCTCGACGGGTCACGTCAACAACCGTACTTAGTTACTTGTCGGTACGGATATTCGTGCAGGATATGGTCCCCCGGGGTTCACCCAGTGGTCTAGGTCAGAGGTCTAGACCACATGTGGCCGCGTCACCGTTTGAACGCCTCCACCGCGGCCTGGCAGAAGGCCTTGAGGTCGTCGGGCTTGCGGCTGCTGACCAGGGTGTTGGGGCCGTCCTCGCAGACCTGGACCTCCTCGTCCACCCAGGTGGCCCCCGCGTTGCGCAGGTCGGTCCGCAGGCTCGGCCAGGACGTCATGGTCCGCCCCCGGACGACGTCGGCCTCGATGAGGGTCCACGGCCCGTGGCAGATGACGGCGACGGGCTTGCCCGCGTCGAAGAACGCGCGGACGAACGCGACCGCGCCGGGGTCGGTGCGCAGGAAGTCGGGGTTGGCGACGCCGCCGGGCAGCACGAGGCCGTCGAACTCGGCGGGGTCGGAGGCGTCGACGGTGGTGTCGACGGGGAAGGTGTCGCCCTTGTCCAGGTGGTTGAACGCCTGGAGGCGGCCGGACTGCGTGGAGACAAGGCGCGGCGTGGCTCCGGCCTGCTCCACGGCCTTCCACGGCTCGGTCAGCTCGACCTGCTCGGTGCCCTCGGGGGCGCACAGGAAGGCGATGGTCGTGCCCTGAAGATCGTTGTTCGGCATCGGTCTCCTCCGTTGCTCGGTGTCCTGGAGCCCCTGCCCGTGAACGCGGGTGGTATGCAGGAAGAATGAATCCCACGCGCTACCGCGAGTACCGGACGCCGGGGCTGGCGTGCTCGTGGACGGCGGAGCTGCCGCCGGACGCCGAGCCGTTCGTCCAGCGCGTGCTCCCGGACGGCTGTGTGGACCTCATCTGGGCGGGCGGCGGGATCCTGGTGGCGGGGCCGGACACGGGCCCGATGCCGGCGGTCATGCGGCCGGGCGAGGAGATCGCGGCGGTGCGGTTCGCGCCGGGGGCGGCGCCGCCGGTGCTGGGCGTCCCGGCGGACGCGCTGCGCGACGCGCGGGTGCCGTTGCGTGAGCTGTGGGGCGGGGAGGCCGACCGGCTCGCCGAGGTCGCCGGCACCCGCACCACGGCCGATGTCGCGATCGTCCTGGACTGGGACTCCTGGTGGGCGCTGGAACTCGACGACCACC
>NZ_JBEUPA010000156.1:0-19000 GCF_040492065.1 Actinomadura sp. NPDC000929
CTGGAGGGCGGCGACCTCGCGGCGTTCTGCGCGGGCGCCGCGCCGCTGCTCGACGGCGAGGAGATCGTCGCGCCCGTCCCGCCGCCGCAGGTCTTCGGGAAGTCCTGACCGCGGGACCCGTCTGCCGCGCGGACCCCGATCGGGGAACCGGGCCCGCCGCACGGCCCCGCGGGGAAGCGGACCCGGCATCAGTTCCCGCCCGAGACCCATGCGCTTCGGTAAGGGACGGACTCCCCGCGCGTATCGACCTCATCGAGCCCCGCCATGTCCCATAATCGAGCGATGGAGTCGTCCACCCGAATTCTCATTCTCGGCATGGATTCGTCGGGGATAATTCTCCAGTTCGACCGCAACGCCGCTGCGGTTCTGTGCCCGAATGGGGACGCCCTCCTGGGTTCCCGGCTGGACGAGGTCATTCCCGGCGCGCGCAGGCCGCTGCTGGAGGCGCTGAGGGCCGGGCGGGAGCGCACGGCCATGCTCGCCGTGGAGTCCCCGGTCGGCGGCATGCTCGACGCCGTCGTCACCGTCCACCCGATGAGCGGCGGCGCGCCCGAGATCGCGGCGCTGGCCGTGGTGAAGGTGCCGGTGCCGCTCGCGGACCGGTTCGTCGACCCGGCCGTCATCCGCCGCGCCCTGCTGGACGACGCGCTCCCGCGGATCGGCTCCACGCTCGACCTCGAATTGCTGGCGCGCGGACTCATGGACGTGCTCGTCCCGCACTTCTGCAATTCCGGCGCGCTGCTGCTGCTGGAGAACCATATCGACGCCGACGAGGGCCCGCAGGGCCCCGACGGCCCGCAGCTGCGCCGGATGGCGATCGGCTTCGACGACCAGGACCCGGTCTGGGACGCGACGTTCCCGACCGGGGAGTCCCTCGCCTACCCGGAGGGGACGCCGCACGCGCTGTGCCTGGCGTCCGGCGAGCCGGTGCTGCGCGTGCTGGGCGGGGAGGGCGCGGCGAGCCTCGCCTCCTCCTGGCGCCGCCCGCCTGTCGCCGAACTGCTCAAGGGCGCGTCGATGCTGCTTCTGCCGATTACTTCGGCGGCGGGCGTGCTCGGCTTCTTCGTCTGCACGCGCAACGTCGCGCACCGGCCCTTCGACGCCTACGACGTCGAGATCGGGATGGAGTTCGCCACCCGGGCGGCCATCTTCGTCGAGAGCGCCCGGCAGTACTCGCGGGAGCGGGCGACCGCGCTGACCCTGCAGCGCAGCCTCCTGCCGACCGGGCTGTCGGCGCCGTCGCCGGTGGAGGTGCACCACCGGTACCTGCCGGGCAGCCGGCTGATCGAGGTCGGCGGCGACTGGTACGAGTCGATCGCGCTGCCGGGCGCGCGGGTCGCGCTGGTGGTGGGGGACGTGGCCGGGCACGGCGTGAAGGCCGCCGTCACCATGGGGCGACTCCGCACCGCGATCCACACCCTCGCCGGGCTGGAGCTGCCGCCCGCCGAGGCGCTGGAGCGGCTCGACTCCCTGATGCGGACGCTC
The DNA here is from genome assembly GCF_040492065.1 of Actinomadura sp. NPDC000929. Lineage (NCBI taxonomy): Bacteria > Bacillati > Actinomycetota > Actinomycetes > Streptosporangiales > Thermomonosporaceae > Actinomadura > Actinomadura sp. NPDC000929. Next base: position 1,486 of record NZ_JBEUPA010000156.1, read on the forward strand.
GGCGAGCGCGAACCCCACTTCGCCACCTGCGCCTACGTCGTGTACGACGCGGTCAGCGGCCAGTGCGAGGTGGCCAGCGCCGGGCACCTGCCGCCGCTGCTGGTCCCGCCCGGCAGGGCCTCGGAGTACCTGCCGGTCCCGCCCGCGCCGCCGCTCGGCGTGGGCGGCGAGGGGCCCATCGTCAGCCGCGAGTTCACCGTCGAGGACGGGACGCTGCTGTTCCTGTACACCGACGGCCTGGTGGAGAACCGGGCGCGCGACATCGACGACGGCCTGGCCCGGCTGCGCGCCACGTTCGGGCCGGGCGCCGCCGCCCGCCCTCTGGAGGACCTGTGCCAGGCGGCCCTCGACGGCGTCTACGACGACCAGCATCGCGACGACATCGCCATGCTGGTGGCGCGGCTGGCGCGGATCCCGGCCGACCGGCACGCCTCCTGGGAGCTGCCCGCCGAGCCGGCCGCCGTGCGCCGGGCGCGCGGCCTCATCCGCGACCGGCTCGCCCGCTGGGGCCTGGAGGACATGGCCTACACCACCACCCTGCTGGCCTCGGAGCTGGTCACCAACGCGATCCGGCACGCGGGCGGCCGCATCGGGCTGCGGCTGGTGCGGGAGGGCGGGCTGGTCTGCGAGGTGTTCGACTCCTCCGACGGGCACCCCCGGATCCGCCACCACGACGAGGACGACGAGGCGAGCGAGTCGGGCCGGGGCCTGCACGTGGTGGGGCGGCTGGCGCAGCGCTGGGGGGTGCGCCGCACCCGGGACGGCAAGGTGGTGTGGTGCGAGCAGCCGCTTCCCTGAAGGGCGGCTAGCGCAGCACCGAGATGTGGACGTGGTCGTAGTGGTTCTGGGTGATGCTCCCCCGGTCCTCCATCGGCCGCCATCCGCCGCCGCGCACGTTCCAGATGTGCTGCCTCCAGATGACGTAGGAGATGCCGAGCCGCCGCGCGTTCGCGACGGCGTACCGGGCGACCTCGTCGCCGTGCCGCTGGGCGCCGGCGGTCGGCGGCCGGCCGCCGGTGCTCTCCATGAAGTCGCAGGCGCGGCCGTCGCCGTGGTCCTGCGGATCGCCGGTGGAGCGGTGGCAGCCGATCACGGGGAAGGGGCCGAACATCCCGGCGATCTCCAGCAGGACGGTCCGCATCGTGGGCGTCATCGCGTTGCCGGTGATGGGGGAGCGGCCGCCGGACGCCCCGTCGGGCCGCCCGGTCACCCGCGGGGGGCTCTTGGGCCGCGTGCGGCCGGTGCTCTTCGGCGCGGCCAGCGTCGCCACCTTCGTGCCGCGCGGGAGCACCTTCTTCAGGCGTTTCACCAGCGCCGCGGTGTCGGCCTCCGGTGCGCTGATGACGAGGCCGTTCCCGTCCGGCAGTCCCAGCGCGCGGGCCTGGTCGCGGGACACCACGGCGCCGACGTCGCCGATGCCCATCGAGGCGTAGGCGCCGACGCGGACCCGCGCCGGGGCGGTGCTGCGGCCCGCCGGGACCACCGCGCCGAGGGGCAGCGCCCCGTCGCGGCTCTGCTCGAACGACACCGCCAGGCCGCCGGACGCGACGGTCTGCCACAGCTGGTCGGATCCGGCGGTGGGCTCGGGCGCGAACGCGCGGAAGACCGACGGGTCGACGCCGAGCAGGCCCATGCGGCGGTCGCCGACCATGGCCCGCGCGGCGTCCACGACCGCGACCCCGGCGACGCCGTCGAGCCGCTTCGCCCGCTCGACGGCCTGGGGCGGCAGCGTGGCCGTCCCGGCGACCAGCAGGTGCGGCGTGTAGCGGCGGGTCAGCGGCGCGACGGCCGGCGTCCGCGGCGCTTCGGTGACCGACACCAGGTTCCCGGGCCGGCGGGGCCCGCCGCCCGTCCGGTCCCGCGCGAGCACGGTGACGTCGGCCGCGAGGGTGAGCGCGATCCCGGCCGCGATGACCGCGGAGAGCGCCCTGCCACTGCGTCGCATCCGTTCCCGCCCCCGTCTCCGTCGCCGGTCAGTCCCACCAGAACGACCAGTTGGTCTTGCCGCGGATCTCCTCGGCGTACCCGGCGAGGGTGCCGGGCCCCTGGAAGAGGATGTCGGGGCAGAACGCCCAGTGCTCGGCCGCGACGTGCACGGCGTGCCGGGTGCTCACGGGAGGCGCGGCCACGCTGAGCTCCAGGGTGTTGAAGCCGAGCGCGACGACGCGGGCGCCGAAGCGGTCCTCCCAGCTTCGCAGGACGGCCGAGAGCGGCGCCGTCCACTCGTTGTGGTTCAGCGCGCCCTGCCAGCCGACGGTGGCGAGCGCGTCGGCGCCGCGGTCCACCGCGACCAGGCCGAGCGACATGCCGCGTGAGGCCAGGGCGCGGGCGTGCCGGTCGGCCATGGCGTCCGGGTCGTCGAGCGGCACGCCGGCGGGCGCGGGGCCGGGGCACTGCCGCCCGTAGGGGGCGAGGTCGTCGTGGTCGTCGTCGGCGGCCTGCTCGGCCCAGTCCGCCCACACCTCGTACATGAACGCGTGGGGGTGGTAGTTGCCGACCTCGGCGACCGGCTCGGGGGCGATCTGGCCGGCCGCCCACGGCTGGTCGGACTCGTCCATGAGCAGCGGCCACAGGCCCGAGCGGGCGTGCTCGGCGCGGAACCGGGCCCACAGGTCGCCGCCGGCGGGCTCGTCGCTCAGCCAGAACGCGGGCCGCAGGAGGAGCTGCCGTTGCGGGTACCCGGGATCGGGCCAGACCAGGTCCCCGTCGGGCAGCGGAACCGACAGCGTCCGGGCGGGCGCGCCGTCCCCGGCGCCGCCGTCGAACAGCTGCGGCAGGTCGCCCGGCAGGTGCCGGACCTCCACATCATCCATTTCACGCCGTTCCGGTACAGAGCATGCCAGTGGCGATCGTAACGGCGGTGGGGGCCGCCCGGGGGACGAGCCGTGCGGTTCGGTCGTCCGGCCGGGCGGCCCGGTCGGGCTCAGGGCTCGCGGCGGCCGCGGAGCAGCAGGTCGATCAGGACGGCCGCGGCGGCGAGGCCGGTGACGGCGCTGACGGCGATCTGGATCAGGCCGTCTCCGAGGACCGCGTTCGACAGGACGTTCACCCCGATGAGGATGCAGATCAGGGTCCAGCGGGTGGAGTTGCTCATGGCGGTGCCTTTCAGGAGAGGGAGGGAGGGGTGCGCCGGCGCAGCACGGCGCGCGCCGGGAGGAGGATCGCGGCGGCGCCGGATCCGGCCACGCCCAGGAGGATCGCGGCGCATGCCAGGGGCGGGATGGAGGGAAGGGGAAGGCCGGTCACGCGGGCCGCGAACGCCGTCAGGGTCACCGCCGCGATGAGGGCGCCCACCGCGATGCCGGTGCCGAGCACGATCGCGGCCTCGAAGCGGAGCATCCGGAGGACCTGGCGGCGGGTGGCGCCCACCAGCCGCAGCAGCGCGAACTCGCGGCGGCGCGCCGCCGTCGCCAGCGCCAGCGTCGTGACGAGGCCGATGAGGATGAACCCCGTGATCGCGGCGACCACCAGCAGGCTGACGAAGCCCTGGAGCCTCATCTCCTGCGAGAGGCCCGCCTGGTAGGCCTCCGGGCTGAGCACCCGTGCCCCGGTATAGGCGGCGGTGGCCGCGCTCAGGTCGGCCCGCCCGCGGACGAGGACGCGGTCGTCGAGCGGCGAGGCGGAGTGCGCGGCCACGACGCCGTGGGGGAGCAGCACGTCGCCGAAGCCGAGGCCGCGGTCGTAGACCGCCACGACGCGTGCCCGGATCCGCGTCCCGTCCGCGAGCCACAGCGGTGCCGTCGAGCCGACGCGCAGGCCGCCGGCGACGTCCCGGCTGAGCGCGACGGTGTCGCCCCGCAGATCGTCCAGGCGGCCGGACGACACCCCCGGGTCCAGCGTGGCGGCCGCGTCCGCGCCGACGCCGCTGCCGTTGAGCGAGCGCAGGTTCTTCTCGCCCAGCTCCTTGACCGCCATGACGACGGTGGTGTCCCTGACCGGCGTCGCGGCCGTCACGCCCGGGACGCGGCGCACCGACCCGGCGGCGCCGGACGGGAGCCCGGGGCCCGCCGCCACGACGATCCGGTCGGCGCGGTTCCCGTCCTCCGCCTGGGTCCGCGCCGCGTGGGCGACGGTGGACTGCGCGAAGAGCTGGACGCCCGCGAACGCGACCGCCAGGGCGACCGGGGTGATCAGCGACCCGGCGCGCAGGGCGGCGGCGCCGGCCGCCTGCTGGGCCATCCGCCCGGCCACCGGCGAGGCGGCCCGGGCGGCGCGGCCCAGCACCCGGTTCCCGGCCCGCGCCACCAGCGGCCCGAGGAAGGCCGTGGCGATGATCAGCGAGACGACCAGGCCGCCGATCGAGGCGTTCGCGGCGGCCCCCGTGGCGCCCGCCGAGAAACCGAGGGCGTTCAGGCCGGCGACGAGGAAGGCGGCGCCCGTGACGACGCGCCAGCGGGGCAGGCGCGGGTTCTCGGCGGCGGCCTCGCCCAGCGCCTCCACGGGCCGGATCCGCGACGGCCGCAGCGAGGCGAGGAACGCGGTCGCGGTAGCGGCGAGCAGTGTGATCGCGACCGCCGCGAGGACGGGCAGCGGGCCGAGCGCCAGGCCGAAGCCGTCCGGCAGGACGCCCTCGCGGACCATCGCCGCGTGCAGCGCGGCGCCCGCCGCGAGGGACAGCGCGCCGCCGGTCAGCGCGGCAGGCGCCCCCACCCGCAGCGTCTCGCGCAGGAGCTGTCCCCGCACCTGGCCCGGCGTCGCCCCGACCGCCCGCAGCAGCGCGAACTCGCGTGCCCGCTCCCGCACCGACAGCACGATCAGGCCGCCGACGACCACGAGGGCGGTCATCACGCCGACCCCGCCGAGCGAGGCGGACAGCTCCACGATGTCGGGGCGCGAGGAGGCGACGGCCGGGTCCTCGGCGTCGCCGCGCGCCGCGCCGAAGGAGACGGCGAGCCCGGGAGCGGCCCCGCGGAGCGCGTCCTCGTCGGGGTCGCCGAGCACCGCGAGGGCGTCGGCGAGGCCCGGGCGCCCGTCGAGGGCCGCGGCCGTCGCCGCGGTGAAGAACGCCGCCGCGGGGCCCTCGGCGACGAGCCCGGACACCCGGTAGGGGCGGGGCGGTCCGTTTACCTGGATCCGGACCACGGCCCCGGGCGCCAGGCCCGAGGACCGGCTCAGCACGACCTCGTCCGGCGCCCGCGGTGCCCGGCCCGCGCTCAGCCGGTAGGGCCGCAGCGCGGCCGACTCCCAGCCGTGTCCGGTCACCGGCCGCCCCGAGGAGAGCACGGCGGGGAAGGACACGTCCGCGACCACGGCCCGCACGCCCGGAACGGCCCGCAGCCGGGCCGCGGCCGAGACCGGGACGGGGGCGGGCTCGGTCAGCGGCCGGCTCTGCTCCTCCGGCTCGTCCGCGAACCTCCCCATCCGGTCCGTGACGCTCCGCGGGCCGGTCACGACCGCAGCGGCGGCGCCGAACCGCTCGACCGGCGCGTGCGCCCGCAGCGCCGACTCCAGCAGCACCCCGCACGCCCCGACGAGCGTCGCCGCGAACGCCAGCGCGACGAAGACCCCGGCGAACGCCCCCCTGCCCTTCACGGCTCCGCGCTTCACAGCGTCTCCCAGCGGGACAGGACGGCCGACGGGGTCGGGGACGCCAGCTCGTCGACGATGCGGCCGCGGCTGAGGAACAGCACCGAGTCGGCCCACGCGGCGGCCGCCGGGTCGTGGGTGACCAGGACGACCGTCTGGCCGGTCAGGTCGACGGCCTCGCGCAGCATCCGCAGGACGTCGCGGGCCGTGCGCGGGTCGAGGGCGCCGGTCGGCTCGTCGGCGAAGACGACCTCGGGGCGGGTGATCAGGGCGCGGGCGAGGGCGGCGCGCTGCTGCTGCCCGCCCGACAGCTCGGCGGGGCGGTGCCGCAGCCGGTCCGTGAGGCCCACCCGCCGGACGATCTCCTCCAGCCGGGCCGGGTCGGGCTCCGTGCCGCCCAGCCGCAGGGGGAGCGTGATGTTCTGCTCGACGTCCATGGCCGGGACCAGGTTGAACGCCTGGAACACGAACCCGATCCGCTCCCGGCGCAGCCGCGTCCGCTTCGCCTCGCTGAGCCCGCCGATGTCCACGCCGCCGATCCGGACCGTGCCGCCGCTCGGGCGGTCGAGCCCGGACGCGCAGTGCAGGAACGTGCTCTTGCCGGACCCGGACGGCCCCATCACCGCGGTGAACCCGCCGCGGCGGAACGTCCAGGTGACGCCGTCCAGGGCCCGCACGTCCCCGTAGGTCTTGGTGACCGTGTCCAGGCGCACCGCCTCCGCGGTCGCCTCGGCCGTCATCGTGGTCATGGTGCCTCTCCGTGGAATGCCGCCTCTCACCTGGACGAACCTAGGTTTCGCGGGGGTCCGGGCACATGGGCGCGCACTCCCGAAACGGTGGTGTAGCGGGCTACACCACCGGCCTGGGGGCAGGCCTGGGTGCGGGGGGCGCCGGCGTCGCCTACGGTGTGCTGCGAGGTGACATGAACCGAGCCCTGAGACGCAGCGCGGAGGCGACCGGCGAGCTGGTCGGCGCCCTGCGCACTGGCCTGCCCGCGATGGCCGGGCTCGTCCCGCTCGTGGCGGCGCTGGCCCTGTCGTTCCTCGTGCTGCCGTGGCTCCCGACGGCCGTCAAGCCCCTGCGTGCGCTCGCGAACGCCGAACGGCGACGGGCCGGGCGCGTCCTCGGCCGCGAGATCCCCGAGCCGTACCGGCCGCCCTCCGGCGAGGGGCTCGGCGAGGCGGGGCGCCTGCTGCGATCGCCCTCCACGTGGCGGGACGCGGCCTGGATGGCGGCGCACGGGCTCACCGCTCTGGCTGCCGCCGCGGTCGCGGTCGCGGTGTGGCCGGCGATCCCGTTCACGCTCTCGCTGCCGCTGTGGTGGTGGGCGGCGCCCGAGGGCTCCCAGGCGGCGTTCATCACCTTGGACAGCTGGCCCAAAGCGCTGACGATGCCGTTCCTGCAGGGCGCCTTCGACCTGGGCATCCTGCTGTGGCTGGTGCCGCGGATCCGTTGGTGGCAGGCCAGGCTCGCCGAGGTGCTGCTGTCGCCCACCCGGCGCACCAGCCTCGCCGAGCGGGTCGAGGAGCTGGCCGAGACCCGCGCCGAGGCCCTGGAGGCGCACGGCGCCGAGCTGCGCCGCATCGAGCGCGACCTGCACGACGGGACGCAGGCCCAGCTCGTCGCCGCCGCCCTGCGGCTCGGCCTCGCCGACCGCCGCTTCGACGCCGATCCCGACGCGGCCCGGACGCTGTTCCTGGAGGCCCGGGAGGGCGTCGAGGAGGCGCTCGCGCAGCTGCGGACGGTGATTCGCGGCATCTACCCGCCGATCCTGTCCGACCGCGGCCTGGCCGGGGCGCTGCTGGCCCTCGCCGCCGGGCAGCCGATCCCCGTCGAGCTGGACGTCGAGGACGGCAGGGCGCCCGCCGCCGTCGAGGCCGCCGCCTACTTCGTCGTGGCCGAGGCGCTCACCAACATCGCCAGGCACAGCGGCGCCCGGCACGGATGGGTCGCGCTCCGGCGCGAACCCGCCCGCCTCACGATCACCGTGCGGGATGATGGCAAGGGCGGGGCCGACCCGGACCGGGGCAGCGGGCTCGCGGGCGTCCGCCGCCGGGTGGCGGCGCTCGACGGGACGACCCGCCTCGACAGCCCCGACGGGGGAGGGACGACGCTTCAGGTGGAGCTGCCGTGCGGATCGTGATCGCGGAGGACAGCGTCCTGCTCCGCGAGGGCCTGGCCATGCTGCTGGACGCGGGCGGCCACGAGGTGGTCGCCGCCGCGGGCAGCGGCCCCGACGTGCTGCCCGCCCTGCTGGAGCACCGCCCGGACGCCGCCGTCCTGGACGTGCGGCTGCCGCCGGGGTTCCGCGACGAGGGGCTGCGCGCGGCGATCGAGGCGCGCAGGCGGCTGCCGGGCCTGCCGGTGCTGGTTCTGTCGCAGTACGTGGAGCAGACCTACGCCGCCGAGCTGCTCGCCGGCGGCGCTGGGGGCGTCGGCTACCTGCTCAAGGACCGGGTCGGCCGCGTCGACGAGTTCCTCGACGCCCTCGACCGCGTCGCCGCCGGCGGCACCGCCCTCGACCCCGAGGTCGTGTCCCAGCTGATGACGTCCCGGCACGACCCCCTCCAGGAGCTCACACCGCGCGAGCGCGAGGTTCTCGGGCTGATGGCGCAGGGCCTTGACAACGCCACGATCGCCGCGACCCTCGTCATCACCGAGCGGTCGGTGAGCAAGCACATCGGCGCCGTGTTCGCCAAGCTCGGCCTGCCGCCCACCGACGGCGGGCACCGCCGCGTGCTCGCCGTCCTGGCCTACCTGAACTCGTGAGGCTGCGCCGGGCCGCCCGCGCCCTCCTGCTGGACGGCGACGCGCTCGTCCTGCTGCGCCGCACCGTGCCCGGCCGCCCCGTCTACTGGACGACCCCGGGCGGCGGGATCGAGCCGGCCGACGCCTCGCCCGAGGCCGCCCTGCGCCGCGAGCTGGACGAGGAACTCGGCGCGACCGCCGGACCCGTCCGGCAGGTCTTCGCGTGCGCGGAGCAGGCCCCCGAGCTGCACCGCCTCACCGCCTTCTACGTGTGCCGCCTGGTGACGATGGACCTCTCGCGCCGGCACGGCCCCGAGTTCGACGACCCCTCGAAGGGCCGCTACGACGTCGACCTCGTCCCGTGCACCCCCGCCGTCCTCGGGCACCTGAACCTCGTCCCCGAGGTGCTCACCGCCTACCTGCGCCACCACGCCGGTGACCTCCCCGGGCTCGTTCCCTAGCGGGGCCGGGCGGCCAGCGCGATCAGGTCGGCCAGCTCCGGGAGCGGGAACGGCGTGTCGTGCAGGCGGCTCGTCGCGATCCGCAGGTGCGGGCCGGACGGGACGATCTGGTAGCGGCTGCCGGGCGCCGCGGCGACGCCGTGCGCGGCCAGCGTGACCAGGGCGCCGGACTCGTCGGCGACCGGGACCCACAGCATCAGGCCGTCGCGGTTGCCCGTCGGCACGCCCCGCTCGGCGAGCGCGGCGGCCAGCCCGTCGCGGCGCTCGGCGTAGGCCAGGCGCGCCCGTGCCACGATCTCGTCGGTGGCGGGGTCGGTCAGCAGGTGCGCGAGGGCGTCCTGGAGGACGCGGCTCGTCCAGCCGGTGCCGAAGCTGCGCAGGACCCGGACCCGCTCCACCGGTTCGGCCGCGCCGCCGATGACGGCGATGCGCAGGTCGGGGCCGTGCGACTTGGAGTAGGAGCGCACGAGGACGGTGCGGTCCGGCAGGTGGGTCCCGACGCTGACGGCCGGTGAGGCGGACGCCTCGCCGGTGCCGTCGTCCTCGATCACGAGGGTGCTGACCGGCGCGAGGAGCGCGGCGAGCGCCGCGGCCCGCGCGGGGGTGAGCGCGTGGCCCCGGGGCGTGTGGGCGCGCGGCTGGTACACGAACGCGGCCGGCCCCTCCGCCAGGGCCTCGGCGAGGGACTCCGGCTCCGGGCCCTCGGCGTCGCAGGCCACCGGGACGACCTCGGCACCCTGCGCCTCCAGGATGTCCAGCAGCCGGGCGCCGGTCGGGTCCTCCACGGCGATCCGGTCGCCGGGGACGGCGACGGTCTGGCAGACGAGCTGGACGCCCTCGTAGCCGCCGCCCGCCGTGAGCATGGCGGCGGCGGGGAAGGGCCAGCCCGGCTCGACGGCGGCGCGCAGGGCGGGAGTGATCGTCTCGCGGGTGTAGTCGTTCAGGTGCGGGGTCCGGGCGCCGACCGCGAGCGCCGCGTCCAGGGGCGGCAGCAGCGCCGGGTCGGGCGCGGCGACGGCGAGGTCGATCGCGAGCCGGGTGCCGAACTCCCCGATTCGCTCGTACCGCGCGGGGTGCGGGACGTTCGGCGGGCCGATCACCACGGTGCCGCGCCGCCGCTGGGCGCTGACGACGCGGTGCCGGCGCAGCGTCGCCCAGGCGTCGGCGACGGTGCCGGGGCTCACCCCGAGCTCCGCCGCGAGGCCGCGGACGGTCGGCAGCCGGGTGCCCGCCGGGATCTCACCGCCGCGGATCAGGCCGGTCATCGCCGCGGCGATGCCCCGGGCCGTGCGGTCGCCGATGCGCTCGGCCAGCCACGCCGCGTCGGTCACGCTACCTCCGGACAAGTTATGTGCAGTAACAAAACGCCCATTGTACTGGCTACAAACAGACCCTAAAGTCGGATCCCATCGCGCCCCGATGTGCGGGCAAACCCCCTTCTACGTGCAGAGATGGAGTGCTGTGCCGATTCCACGGATACGTCTGGCGGTGCGGGACTGGGACCATCTGGTCCCGCTGCTGACCGGCCGGACCGGCGCCCGGGGGGCGGCCCTGGAGGTCGAGACCCGCGACGCCACCCCCGACGTCCTCGCCGAGCCGGGCCTGGACGGCGGCGAGACGTCCTTCAGCCGCTACGCCCTCGCGCGCGCGGCCGGCGACGACCGGCTCGTGGGCCTGCCGGTGTTCCTCATGCGAGGCTTCCGGCACCGCTGCGTGCTCGTCCGCTGGAGCAGCGGCCTCTCCTCCCCGCGGGACCTGGCGGGCGCCACGATCGGGCTCACCGGCTGGCCCGACTCCGGCAACACCTGGACGCGGGCGCTGCTGCGGGCCGAGGGCGTCGACCTGTCCGGCATCCAGTGGCGCGTCGGGTCGCTCGCGGCCGGCGAGACCGGCAAGGACCGCGTCGGCCCCCGCCCGCTGCCCGGCAACGTGCGGGTCACGGGCACGCCCCTCGTGGAGGGGCTCGCCGACGGGAGCCTCGACGCGATCTTCACCCCGTTCATGCCCCCGGAGATGTTCACCGCCGGCGGCCGCTTCCGCCACCTCTACGGCGACTACCGCGCGGCCGAGACGGCCTACTACGCCGGGACCGGTTTCGTCCCCGGCATCCACCTCCTCGCCCTCAAGCGCGAGGTCGTGGACGCCCACCCCTGGCTCCCCGAGGCCGTCCAGGAGGCCTTCGCGGCGTCCAAGCGCCTCTGGCTGGAGCGCCGCCGGCTGCTCGCCGACACCACGCCCTGGCTGCTGGACGAGCTGGAGGCGCAGGCGCGGATCTTCGGACCCGACTGGATGCCCTACGGGACCGAGGCCAACGCCGCCATGACCGCCGCGTTCTGCGCGGAACTGTACGAGCAGGGCATCGCGCCCCGCCCGATCAAGGCCGAGGAGCTCTTCGGATGAGGATCGCCGTGGGCCAGTTCGCCTCCACCGAGGACTGGCAGACCAACCTCAAGACCTGCATGACGCTGATCGACGAGGCCGTCCAGGGCGGCGCCGGCCTGCTGGTGCTGCCCGAGGACTCCCTCGCCCTGTTCATCGACGAGCCCGCCCGCATCACCGGCGCGGCGCAGCCGCTGGACGGCCCCTTCGTCACCGGCCTGCGCGCCCACAGTGAAGGCTCGCGCACCACGATCGTCGCGGGCGTCCACGAACCGGCCGGGGACGGCAAGGTCCACAACACCCTCGTCGCCGTCCGCGACGGCGAGCTCGTCGCCGCCTACCGCAAGGTCCACCTGTACGACGCGTTCGGCGCGCGGGAGTCCGACCGGGTGGCGCCCGGCGACGGAGAGCCCGTGGTCGTCGACTGCGACGGCTGGAAGGTGGGCCTCATGACCTGCTACGACGTAAGATTCCCGGAAATGGCCAGGCTGCTGGTCGACGCGGGCGCCGACGTGCTCGCGCTGCCGGCCGCCTGGGTGCGCGGCCCCGCGAAGGAGCGGCACTGGGAGGTCATGGTGACCGCCCGGGCGCTGGAGAACACCTGCTACGTCGCGGCGTCGGGGGAGTGCGGCCGCCGCAACATCGGATCGAGCATGGTCGTCGACCCGCTCGGCACCGTCCGCGACCGGCTGGGCGACCGGCCCGGCCTCCTGTGGGCCATCGCCGACCAGGAGGAACTGGCCGAGGCCCGCCGCGCGCTGCCCGTGCTCGCCAACCGCCGCTTCCGCGTCGACCCGTCCATCCGCCCCCTGAAGGAGACCGCATGAGACGCGCCATCGCCGCCCTGGCGGCGGCGGCCCTGCTCGCGGGGACCGCCGCGTGCGGGGCGAACCCGCCCGAGGCCGAGGGGATCCTCAACGGCGAGTCCTCGCAGGGCGTCGGCGCCGCCGACCTGCGCCAGACGCTCGACCACGGGCTGCACGACCGGCTCCCCGCCAAGAACAAGGCGTCCGGAACGCTGATCTCGGCCAACAACGGCTCGTTCCCGCCCTACGAGATCGCGGGCTCGGACGGCCGGTCGCTGAGCGGCGCCTCCGCCGACCTGTCCACCGCGCTCAGCCAGCTGCTCGGCGTCAAGATCGAGCACGTGACCGTGGACGGGCTGCCCAGCCTGCTCACCGGCATCAAGGCCGACCGGTACGACTTCGCGATGGGCCCGGTCGGCGACTTCCCCGAGCGCGAGAGCGCCAACGACTTCGTCGACTGGGTCCGCGAGTTCGTCGTCTTCGCCGTCCCGAAGGGCAACCCCAGGCACATCGGGTCCATCGCCGACACGTGCGGGATGAAGATCTCGGTGATGGCGGGCGGGTCGGCCGAGGACGTCGTCAAGTCCCAGTCGGCCACGTGCGTCCAGCAGGGCAAGCCCGCGGTGCAGGTGCAGTCCTACAAGGACCAGCCGACCGCGATTCTCGCCGTCAGGTCCCACCGGGCCGACGGCTTCTTCTCCTCGCAGGCGCCGCTCAGCTACTTCGTGAAGCAGTCGGGCGACGACCTGGAGCTCGCCGGGACGGGCAAGGCCAACGGGTTCGACGACCTCTACCAGGGCTCGGTCGTCGCCAAGGACTCGCCGCTGCGGGACGTCCTGCTCGACGGGTTCCGCAAGCTGATCGAGAACGGCACGTACAAGAAGGTCATGACCAAGTGGGGCCTGACCGCCAACATGCTCGACAAGCCGGGCGTGAACCTGGCGCCGAGGAAGGGGTGAGCCGAGGTGACCATGACCAAGGAGCATCCGCGCGGCACCGTCGGCGACGTCGACGTGACGGGCGCGGCGCACGTGCGGCACCCGCTGCGGTGGCTCGCCTCGCTCGTCGTGCTCGTGCTGGCCGCCCAGTTCGCCCACCTGCTGTGGACCAACGACAATTTCCAGTGGGACGTCGTCGGCCGCTACATGAACGCCTCCATCATCGGAGACGGCATCGCCATCACGCTCGAACTGACCGTCATCGCGATGGCGGTCGGCATCGCTGGCGGTGTCATGCTCGCGGTGGGGCGGCTCTCGGACAACCCGCTGCTGCGCGCCGCGTGCGGCCTGTACGTGTGGTTCTTCCGCGGCGTGCCCGTGCTGGTGCAGCTCGTGCTCTGGTACAACCTGTCGGCGCTGCTGCCGCGGCTGTCGGTCGGCGTCCCGTTCGGGCCGGAGTTCCTGCACGGCGACACCAACCACCTCATCACCCCGCTGATCGCCGCCATCCTCGGGCTCGGCCTCAACGAGGCGGCCTACATGGCGGAGATCATCCGCGGCGGGCTGCTCGCCGTGGACCCCGGCCAGACCGAGGCCGCCCAGGCGCTCGGCATGGGCGGCGCCCGCACCTTCCGGCGGATCGTGCTGCCGCAGGCGATGCGGTTCATCGTCCCGCCGACCGGCAGCCAGGTGATCAACATGCTCAAGGCCACCTCGCTGGTCAGCGTGATCGCCCTCGCCGACCTGCTCTACACCGTCCAGTCCATCTACAACCGGACGTTCCAGACCATCCCGCTGCTGCTCGTCGCCTGCCTCTGGTACCTGGTGATCACCTCGATCCTGTACGTCGGGCAGTCGTTCATCGAGCACCACTACTCGCGCGGCGCCACCCGCGACGCCCGGCAGGGCTTCTGGGACTTCGTCCTCATGCGGCGCCGCCGTCCCGCCCCGGAGGTGTCGCCGTGACCGCGCTGGAGAAGGACCCGCCGACGGCCGTCGTCCCGATGGTGCGGGCGCGGGGCGTCCGCAAGAGGTTCGGACACCTGGAGGTACTGAAGGGCGTCGACCTGGACGTGGGCCCCGGTGAGGTCGTCGTGATCCTCGGGCCGTCCGGTTCGGGCAAGTCGACGTTCCTGCGGTGCGTGAACCACCTGGAGACCATCGACGGCGGCTCGGTCCACGTGGACGGCGAGCTGATCGGGTTCAGCGTGTCCGGCGGGAAGCCCCGGCACCTGCGCAAGCGCGAGGTCACGCGGCAGCGCCGCGAGATCGGCATGGTGTTCCAGCAGTTCAACCTGTTCCCGCACCTCACCGTCCTGCAGAACGTCATGGAGGCGCCGACCGGCGTGCGCGGCGACTCCCGCGCCGAGGCCCGGGCGCGCGCCGGCGAGCTGCTGGCCAAGGTCGGCCTCGCCGACAAGGCGGGCGGCTACCCCCGCCATCTGTCCGGCGGGCAGCAGCAGCGCGTCGCGATCGCCCGCGCGCTGGCGATGCGGCCGAAGCTGATGCTGTTCGACGAGCCGACCTCCGCACTGGACCCCGAGCTGGTCGGGGACGTGCTGGACACCATGAAGACCCTCGCCGAGGAGGGCCTCACCATGATCGTCGTCACGCACGAGATCGGCTTCGCGCGCGAGGTCGCCGATCGCGTCGTCTTCATGGACGGCGGTGTCATCGTGGAGTCCGGCAGCCCCTCGGAGGTCCTGGACCACCCGCGCAACGAGCGCACGAAGGCCTTCCTCAGCAAGGTGCTCTGACCGGCCGCCGCCCGGCCGGCGCGGCGGGGGCCGCCGGCCGGGTATGGCGAAGGCGTGATACCGCGAGGCCGGGAAGGGTATTTGATCGTCTCCCGGGCGGACGGGAGGCTGGTCCTGGAGCGGAGGTGCGTTCGTGGACGATCTGGGCGACTGGCCGGGCAGTCAGCTGAGCGACGAGGAACTGGACGTCGCCTACAACGTGCGCAGGAAGGCCGGTCCCGAGCTGTTCGACCGGCACATGGCCCGGTACCGGGCCATGTCGGAGGCGGCGGTCGAGGGGCTGCCCGGGCGCCCGGGGATCGTCTACGACGAGGCGAGCGGGGAGCGGCTCGACGTCTGGGGCGCCGGCGAAGGGCTGCGGCCGGTGTTCGTGTTCCTGCACGGCGGTTACTGGATGGCTCTGTCGCGGGACGTGTCGTCGTTCATGGCGAGGATGCTGCACGAGCAGGGCGTCGCGACCGTGGTGCCCGACTACACGCTGGCGCCGAAGGCGACGCTGGAGGAGATCGTCCGGCAGGTGCGGGCGGCCGTGGCCTGGGTGCACCGGCACGGGCGCGAGCACGGACTCGACCCCGACCGCATCGTGGTGGGCGGCAGCTCGGCGGGCGGGCACCTGACCGGGATGACGATGGTCGGCGGCTGGCAGGAGCCGCTCGGGCTGCCCGCCGACGTCGTCAAGGCCGCGATGCCGTTCAGCGGGCTGTTCGACATCCGCCCGATCACCCGCGTCTACGTCAACGAGGCCGTGCGGCTGGACCTGCCGCGGGCCGCGGCGCTGAGCCCGGCGCTGCTGCCGGCGCCGTACCGCTGCCCGGCCGTCCTCGTCGTCGCGCAGGACGACGGGGAGGGCTTCCTCGCGCAGTCCCGGCTGTTCCATCCGCACTGGGACGCCGGAGACCTGATGGTCGTGCCGGGCCGCGACCACTTCGACGTGGTCCTCGACCTGGCGGATGCGGACTCCGCGGTGGGCCGGGCGCTCGTCGACCTGGTCCGCGCGGTGTGATCAGCCTGCGGTGATCTCGGCGGCGGCGCGGCGGAGATGGTCGAGCATCAGCCGGGCCGACGGAGTCGGGGCGCGGTGCGCGGGCAGCGTGACGCCCACCTGGCGGCGGACGGTCTCCAGCGGCACGGGCAGCGGCGCGATGTCGGCGTCGGTCCGCGCGACCAGCTCGGGAAGGGCGGCGATCATGTCGGTGTCGCGGACGAGGGTGCGGACGGTCAGCACCGACGTGCACTCGACCAGGTTGCCGGGCGGGTCCAGGCCTTCGGCGCGGAAGACCTGTTCCAGCTCCGACCGCAGCGCCGTCTGCTCCAGGGGCAGCACCCAGGGGTAGGCGAGCAGGTCGGCCAGGCCGAGGCCCGCGACGGAGCGCGCGGGATGGCCCCGGCGGGCGACGAGGCGGACGGGTTCGCCGTAGAGGGTGATCTGGCGCAGGCCGCGCAGGTCCCCGATCGGGTTGAGGCGGCCGAGGATCAGGTCGATCTCGCCGTCCAGCAGGCGCGGGACCTGCGCGTCGAAGGTGGCCTCCTGGACGATCACGGTGACGCCGGGGCGGTCCCGCTTCAGCGCGGCGATCGCGCGGGGGAGCAGGACGCTGGAGCCCGCGAGCAGCGTGCCGATCGTGACCGTGCCGACCTCGCCGTCGGCCAGGCCGCTGATGCGCTCGCCGGCGCGGCGGAGCTCGGCCAGGACGGCGCGGGCGTGCTCGACGAACGCGTCGCCGAACATCGTCGGGGTCATGCCGCGCGGGCCGCGGGTGAACAGTTCGACGCCGAGGATGCCCTCCACCTCGCGCAGGCTGCGCGTCACGGCGGGCTGCGCGAGCCGCAGGTGCTCGGCGGCCCGCAGGACGCTGCCCTGGTCGGCGACCGCGACGACGAGCACCAGGTGCCGCAGCTTGAGCCGTCCGTTGAGCAGGTCGATCGCGCGCATGCCGACTTGTTATCACAGTTCTGTCATATCCGCTGGCTCCGGGGTCACCGCCCGGGTATGGCGGCGGGGTCGAGGTATCCCTCGGCCTGGAGGGCGAAGAGCTCGGCGTAGCGCCCGCCGGCCGCCATCAGCGAGGCGTGGGTGCCGTGCTCGGCGATCCGGCCGCCGGCGAGCACGTAGATGTGGTCGGCCGTCCGGACGGTCGAGAAGCGGTGCGAGATGAGCAGCACGGTGCGTCCGGCGAGCAGGCCCCTGAGGCGCTCGAACAGGTCGTGCTCGGCGCGGGCGTCGAGGGTGGCGGTCGGCTCGTCCAGGATGACGAACGGCGCGTCGCGGAAGAATGCCCGGGCGAGCGCCACCCGCTGCCACTGGCCGCCGGACAGGTCGACGCCTCCGGCGAACTGCGGTCCGAGCAGCGTCCCGTAGCCGTCCGGCAGGCCGCGCAGGAACCGGTCCGCCCCGGCGGCGAGCGCGGCCCGCTCGACGGCCCGCCGGTCGCCGGCGCGCTCGGGCCTGCCGAGGGCGATGTTGTCGGACGCCGGCAGCAGGTAGCGCTCGAAGTCCTGGAAGAGCACGGCGACGGAGGCGCGCAGCTCCTCCGGGTCGGCGCCCGCGACGTCGACCCCGTCGTAGAGGATCCGCCCCGACTCCGGCCGGTACAGGTGCGACAGCAGCTTCGCCAGGGTCGTCTTGCCGGAGCCGTTCTCGCCCACCAGCGCGACGACCTGGCCCGCCCTGATCGTGAGGTCGACGCCGTCCAGCGCGGGGCGGGACGCCGCGGGGTAGCCGAATCCGAGGTTCTCGGCCGTCAGCACCTGGAAGGGCGGCGGCGCGGGCTCGGCGTGCGCGCGCTCCGGCGGGCTGAGGAACGACCTGAGGTCGCGGACGAACGGCGCCGCCTCGAAGAGCTGGTCGGTGCCCGCCGCGGCGGCGCGGAGGCGGGAGGCCAGCAGCAGGACGGCCTGCG
>NZ_JBEUPA010000157.1:0-18960 GCF_040492065.1 Actinomadura sp. NPDC000929
CCCGCCGGCGCGCCCCCCCGGCGGGCGGGGCCCCGGAGGTTCAGTCGCCGACGTGGCAGGCCGGGCCCGGGCCGCCGAGCCCGGCGAGCAGCTCGCGCAGCAGGTCGGCGAGCTGCTCGCGGCGGTCGGGGGCGAGATGGCCGATGAGCCGGTCCTCGGCGGCGAGGAGGTCGGCGACGACGCGGTCGAGCAGGGCGTTGCCCTCCCGGGTGAGGGTGACCGCGCGCGCGTGGTACCCGGACCCGGGTGTGGTCCGCTCGACCAGCCCGGCTCCGGCGGCCCGCTCCACGCGCTGGGTGATCGCCCCGCGGGTCACCATGCAGGCGTCGGCCAGCTCGCCCGGGCTCATCCGGTACGGCGGGCCGGAGCGGCGCAGGGTGGACAGCAGGTCCAGCGTCGCGACGTCCACCCCCAGCCTCGCCAGGAGGCGGCGGCGCTCGTCGCCGAAGACCTTGGCGGCCCACCAGATCCGGGTGACGACCCCGATCGACTCCACCGGGACGCCCGGCAGTTCGCGCCGCCAGGCGTCCTGGATGGCGTCGGCGCCGTCGCGCGGCGGCTCAGCGGCCACGTTCGGCACCGCCGTTGACCTGGACGATCTGTGCGGTGACGTGCCCGGCGCCGGGCGAGGCGAGCCAGTGCACGGTCTCGGCGACGTCCCCCGGCGTCCCGGCCCGCCCGGTGTGGGTCTGCGCGACGAGCGCCGCGCGGCGCTCTTCGCTCATGGAGCCGCCGAAGAACTCGGTGTCCTCGATGAACCCGGGGGCGACCACGTTGACCGTGATGCCGCGCGGCCCGAGCGCGGCGGCGAGGTCGAACGCGTACGGGTGCAGGGCCGCCTTCATCGGGCCGTAGGACGTGCCGCCCGAGCCGCGCAGCGCCGCGACCGAGGAGATGAACACGACCCTCCCGGACGGGTTCAGCAGGTCGCGGAGCGCCTCGGTCGGCAGCACCGACGTCAGGACATTGGTGCGGAAGTTGCTCGTCCACCGCTCCAGGACGCCGCCGGAGCCGCCCTGGTACTCGGCGTTGCCGCCCGCGGCGTGGACCAGCACGTCGATCGATCCGAAGCGCTCGGCCAGCTCGGCGCGGACGCGCTCGACCCCGTCCGGATCGCTCAGGTCGGCCGGCAGCGCGGTGCCGCCGATCTCCCCGGCCGCCTTCTCCAGCACCGCGGCGCGGCGGCCGACGACGGCCACCCGGTCCCCGCCGGCCGCGAAGCGAGCCGCCACCGCCCTGCCGATGCCGGTGCCGCCGCCGCTGACCACGATCGTGCGCGCCATGTCGGAACCCCCTCTGAGTTTAGGTCTAAATTCACCCTAGCAGGGAGCCCCCGGGGCGCAGCCCGCCGCGCCTTCAGCCCGCCGCCCGCTTCACCAGGTCGGCGATCCGCGCCTCGCTCTCGGCGGTCAGCTCCGGCAGGGCGAAGGAGGTCGGCCACATGGCGCCGTCGTCGAGGGCCGCCACGTCGCTGAACCCGAGGGTCGCGTACCGCGTCTTGAACTTCGCCTTCGCCTGGAAGAAGCAGAGGACCTTGCCGTCCTTGGAGTACGCGGGCTGGCCGTACCAGAGCCTCGGCACGAGGTGCGGAGCGGCGGCCCGGACGATCGCGTGCACCCGTTCGGCGATGGCGCGGTCCGCGTCCTCCATCTCGGCGATCTTGGCGAGGACGTCGCCCTCCCCGTCGGCCCTGGCCTTGCCCGGGCTGCGGCGCGCGGCCTTCTTCAGCTCCTGGGCGTGCTCCTTCATCGCGGCCCGCTCCTCGGCGGTGAAGCCGTCGAACTTCTCGCCGGACGCCGCGCTCGTGCTCTTCTTCGTGTCGCTCATGACGGGATTCTCCTGGTTCGTTGAGGGGGTCGCCGGACGGGGTGCGCTCAGCCCCACGCGCCGGCGATCTGCCGGGTCGTGGCGTTGAGCCGGTTGAACAGGTTGGTGACGCTGATCATCAGGACGATCGCGGCCAGCTCCTTCTCGTCGAAGTAGGTGGCGGCGGCGTCCCAGACGTCGTCGCTCACGGCGTCGGCGCGGTCGGCCAGCCGCGTCGCGGCCTCGGCCAGCGCCAGCGCCGCGCGCTCCTCCTCGGTGAAGTACGGGGCCTCCCTCCAGGCGGCGACGGTGGCCAGCCGCTCGTCGGTCACCCCCGCCTTGCGCGCCGTCTTCGCGCCGGCGTCCACGCAGGCGCTGCAGCCGTTGATCTGGCTGACCCGCAGGTGCACCAGCTCCAGGGTCTCCTCCGAGACGCCGCCGGCGTGCACGGCCTTGAAAAGCTCCTGGATGGGCTTCATCGCGCCGGGCAGGACCATCGCGGGGTTCTTCATACGGGACTGCATCTGCGTTCTCCTCTGCGGTCGTGCCCCCGTCCCTCGGGGGCATGTCCCAATTCCAGCCCGGGCGGCCTACGATGACGACGTCGATGGGACACCGTGGGACAGGCGCAACGCACGTGAGCAGCGGCGACGCGCTCCGCAGGAGTTCTGCCGCGGTGGGACGGAAGGCGGGGACGGTGGTCGTGCAACAGCGCGGAGCAAAGAAGGGCGACCCGCAGGACGAGCTCGCGGCCCGGCTGCGCATGTTGCAGGAGCTGTCCGGGCTCGGCGTCCGGGCCCTCGCGCGGGACGCCGGGCTCAGCTCGTCCTCGCTGTCGCGCTACCTCAGCGGGCAGACGGTGCCGCCCTGGACGGCGGTGATCGCGCTCTGCCGCCTCCTCAAGCGCGACCCGCGCCCGCTGCGCCCCCTCTGGGAGCGGGCCTCCAGCCCGCTGCCCGCGCCGCCGAAGACCAGCCGGCAGGTGCAGCCCCCGGCCCCGCCCTCCGGCGCGCCGCGCCCGCCCCGCAACGACCTGCCGCGCGACGTCCCCGACTTCACCGGCCGCGAGGCCGAGCTCGCGGCCGTGCTCGCCGCGGTGGACGCCGGCGGCGTGGTCGCCGTGGACGGCATGGCGGGCGTCGGCAAGACATGCCTGGCGGTGCACGCCGCGCACCGGCTCGCCGCCGCCTATCCCGACGCCCAGCTCTACATCGACCTGCACGGGTTCACCGCCGGGCGGGAACCGCTCGGCGCCGACCCCGCGCTGCGGGCCCTCCTCGCCGCCCTGGACGTGCCGTCGGAGAAGATCCCGCAGGAGGGCGGCATCGAGCCGCTGGCCGCCTGCTGGCGCTCGGAACTGGCGCACCGGCGGGCCGTGGTGGTCCTCGACAACGCCGTGGACGCCGACCAGATCCGCCCGCTGCTGCCCGGCGCGGGCCCGTCCGTCGCGCTGGTCACCAGCCGCAACCGGCTGCTGGGCCTGGAGGAGGTGCCCCCCGTGTCGCTGGACGTGCTGACGCCAGGGGAGGCCGCCGACCTGCTGGCCCGCGCCAGCGGCGACCCGGGCGGATCCGACGGCCGGCTGGCCCGCGAGCCGGAGGCCGCGGCCGAGGTGCTGCGGCGGTGCGGCCACCTGCCGCTGGCGCTGCGGCTGGCGGCGGCGCGGCTGCGGCACCGGCCGGGCTGGACCGTGGGCATCCTCGTCGAGCGGATGGCCGAGGGGGCCACGGAGTTCGACACGGCGTTCGCGATGTCCGTGCGGCAGCTGGACCGGGGGCGGCGCCGCTTCTTCCGCCTGCTGGGCCTGGTGCCCGGGTCGACCTTCGACGAGCACGTGGCCGCGGCGCTGGCGGACGTCCCGCTGCGCGCAGCCCGGGCGATGCTGGAGGACCTTCTCGACGCGCACCTCGTCCAGCAGCCCGCGGCCGGGCGCTACCGGCTGCACGACCTGGTGCGCCAGCACGCGCTCCGCGCCGCCGCCGAGGAAGACCCGCCCGCCGAGCGGGAGCGGGCGCTCGGCCGGGTGCTCGACTACTACGTGCACGCGGCGGCGGCCGCGGACGCCGCGGTGTCGTACCTGCCCTCCGGCCTGGATGTCGCGGCGGGCCCGCCGCCGGCCGACCTGCCGGAGTTCGCCGGCAAGCACGCGGCGCTCCTGTGGTTCGCCACCGAGTACACCAACCTGATGGCCGTCTTCGAGGCGGCGGTCGCCGCCGGAGCCGACGCGCACGTGTGCGAGCTGCCCCGCCGCATGCGGGCCTTCTTCGCGCGGCGGTGCGGCACCACGCACCTCAACGTCCTCTTCGAGCACTCGCTGGTCGCCGCGCGGCGCCTGGACGACCCGGCGCGACTCGGGGAGGCGCACAGCGACCTCGGCTTCGCCCGCTACAACGCGGGACGGATGGCGGAGGCGGACGCCGCCTACGAGGCGGCGGAGCCGCTGGTGTCCCGGGCCGGGAACGCCAGGACGGAGGCCGAGCTGACCATGCGGCGGGGCTACCTGAAGTGGGACGAGGGCCGGGTCGAGGAACCCCTCGACCTCTTCCGGCGGGCGGGCGGGCTGTACCGGGACGCCGGCTGCCCGACGGGCTCCGCCCACGCGACCGCGTACGAGGCGTGGGCGATGCTGCAGCTCGGGCAGCGCGAGGAGGCGGCGCGGCTCGCCCGCGCCGTGCTGGAGATCCCGCACGCCGACCCCGCCTGGCCGCCCGCGCTGACGGCCCGGATCACCCTCGGCGTCGCCATCGCCGCCGAGGAGCCCGGCGAGGCTACGGAGCATCTTGAGCGGGCGCTGGCGCTGGCCCGCGAGGACGGCCACCGGCACAACGAGGCCTGGTGCCTGAACTGCCTGGGCGTCGCCCTGCGGCAGGCGGGCCGCCACGAGGAGGCGCTGGCCGCGCACCGCCGGGCCTTCGCCCTGCTGGACGAGCTGTTCGAGGAGCACTGGAAGATCCACTTCCTCTACGGCCACGCCGAGACGTGCCGGCTGGCGGGACGGCCGGAGGAGGCCCTGCGCCTGCACCGGCAGGCGCTGGAACTGGCCCCGAGGCTGGGGAACCGCCACGCCGAGGCGCTGGCCCGCGAGGGGATCGCCGCCGTCCTCGACGGGACGGACCCGGCGGCGGCCGCCGAGCACCGCGCGGCCGCGCTGGCCGTCCGGCGGGACCTCGATCCGGGCGGTCCCGCGTCCCGCACTGTTGCGGAGGCCCGATCCGGGGCATGACCCGGATGTTCCGGCTGGAAGGGGGGCCCTCGTGGAACGGCAGGCCTGGCCACGGCTGCGCGTCGCCGACTGGACGCCGACGCGCGACACCCTGCACATGTGGACGCAGATCGTCGGCAAGGTGCGTCTGGCCCACGCACCGCTGGTGAACCACTGGTGGAACGTGACGCTCTACGTCAGCCCGCGCGGGCTGACCACGTCGGCGGTCCCGTACGACGGGGGCGCTTTCGACATCGAGTTCGACTTCGTCGACCACCGGCTGCGGCTGCGGACCTCGGACGGCAGCCTCCGGGAGTTCGAGCTCGCGCCCATGCCGGTGTCGCGGTTCTACGCCCGGACGATGGCCGCCCTGCACGAGCTGGGGATCGAGACGCGCATCCAGGCGCGCCCGAACGAGGTCGAACCGGCGATCCCGTTCGAGGAGGACGACCAGCACGCCTCGTACGACCCCGAGGCGGCGCACCTGTTCTGGCGCCAGCTGCTCCAGGCGGCGCGCGTGCTGGGGGAGTTCCGGGCCCGCTACATCGGCAAGGTCAGTCCCGTGCACTTCTTCTGGGGCGCCATGGACCTCGCCTGCACGCGCTTCTCCGGGCGGGACGCGCCCGAGCACCCGGGCGGCGCCCCGAACTGCGGGGACTGGGTGATGGTCGAGGGGTACTCGCGGGAGCTCAGCAGCTGCGGGTTCTGGCCGGGCGGCGGCGAGGAGGGGTCCTTCTACGCCTACGCCTATCCCGAGCCCGCCGGGTTCGCCGACCGTCCGGTGGGCCCGTCCGGCGCCTTCTACAGCAGGGAGAACGGCCAGTTCCTGCTCCCGTACGAGGTGGTGCGGGAGAAGCCCGACCCCGACCGGGCCCTCCTGGAGTTCCTGCAGGGCACCTACGAGGCGGCGGCCGACCTCGGAGGCTGGGACCGCGCCGCACTGGAGGCCGATCCGGCGCGGTGGGACCACAAGATCCGCGAAGGGACCTGATCCGAGGCGCCGCCGCGGTCGGGTGACCGGGATGTCGGACGCCGCCGCTAGCTTGCGGTGCCATGGTCGAGACGGTGGAGATCCCGGTCGAGTGGCGCGAGCACATCCATCCGAGGCGCGGCGGCGTCCCCGGCCCGCCGGTCGCCGTGGACGAGGGGGCGGCGCGGCGGGCCCGCGAGTGGGACCTCGCGGCCCGTCCGATCGCCGAGGAGATGCTGGAGCACGAGCGCACCGACCCGGAACTCGGGCGGGCCCTGCGGGCATGGCTGGCCAAGGAGGCCGACCCGGCGGGCGCGGCGGCGGTCGCCGCCGTCGCGCTGAAGTACCTCGACGGAGTCGAGGGCGCGGCGTTCCTGGACGCGTGGGTGCTCGACCACGGGCTCGCCTTCGCCGCCTGCGCGGTCACCGAGGCGATTTCGATCGAGCCCGGCCCGGTGCCGCGCCCGGCGAAGCCCGGCCCCGGCGGGTTCGTCGTCGGGCTCGTCGCCTACGGAGACGGCGGAGCCCCCGGAGGATGGCGCGGCGAGATCCGGCGCGTCACCGTCCACGACCACTTCCCGGCCGGCCGGTGGGTCTCCGGGGACGCGGTGCTCAAGCGCCTCCGCACGCTGCTGGCCGTCGCGCCCGAGGACGAGTACGGCGAAGCCGTCGAACGGCTCTCGCGCCACCGCGGCGACGCCTGGAGGCGGCGCGTCGCGTCCTACCTCGTCCCGACCGAGACGGCCTGGCTGGACGTCTCTCCCGGCGTCTCCCTCGGAACCGGAGAGCACGACCACGAGTACCTGCTCTGCTCCCTGTCCAGCGCGGCGCAGATCCGGGAGGTGAGATGGGTGCCGGCCACCCCCGCCGTGATCGGGACCCTGCTCGACGGTCTGGGCGCGGACGCGCTCCCGCTGCTCGCCCTCGCGCTCCGGCACAGCCACGACGCCGACGAGACGCATCCGATCGTGCTGCGGGCGCTCATGGAGATCGCCGACGAGGCGGTCTTCGCGCTTTTGCTCGACCGCATGGGCGACAAGGGCGTGCCGGCCGCCTTGCAGGAGGCGGCGGAGAGGCATCCGGAACTCGCGCTCCGGGCGCTGGCCCCGCTGGCCGGCGACGACACGACCAGGGGCCTGCAGGCGGCGGGCACGGTGCGCGGGCTGCTGTACGCCAGGCCCGACCTGGCCGAGGCGGCGCCTTCGGGAAGCGTCGAGGCGCTGCTGCCCCGTCCGGCCGTTCCGGACTGCGCCGACCTGCCCGACGTGCTCACCGGCAGGCCCGCCCGCGGCGCGAAGACCGACTGGGCCGACCCGACGCTGCTGCCCCGGATCCTCACGCGCGGCCGCGACCGGGCCCTGCCCGCGAGCGCGACCCGGCGCCTGCTGGGCCTGCTCGCCAAGAAGGCGCCCGAGGCCGCGCGAATTCGCGCGTTCTGCGACCGGCACTCGCTGGCCGAGTTCTCCTGGGCGGTGTTCGAGCGCTGGCACGCGCTCGGCGCACCGACGCGGCACAACTGGGCGCTGGCGCAGCTCGGCCTGATCGGCGACGACACCACGGTGCGTCGGCTCAGCCCGCTGATCAGACTCTGGCCGGGCCAGGGGCTGACCGCACGGGCCGCGGCCGCACTGGACGTCCTGGCCGCGATCGGCTCCGACACGGCCCTCACCCACCTGTTCGAGCTGACCCGCCGCGGCCGGTACAAGGGGCTGAAGGCCAGGGCCGCCCGCAAGATCGACGAGATCGCCGCGGCGCGCGGCATGACGCGCGACGCCCTCGCCGACCGGGCCGTCCCCGACTTCGGGCTGGACGAGCGGGGCACGCTCGTCCTGGACTACGGCCCGCGCCGGTTCACCGTGACCTTCGACGAGCAGCTCGTCCCGCTGGTGGAGGAGCCCGGCGGCAAGGTGCGCAGGAGCGCGCCGAAGCCCGGCCCGAAGGACGACCCGGCCCTCGCCCCGGCCGCGCACGCCCTGTTCACCGGCCTCAAGAAGGACCTGCGGACGATCGCCGACCAGGAGATCAGGCGCCTGGAGCTGGCCATGACCACCCGGCGGAGCTGGACGCCGGAGGACTTCCGCTCCCTGTTCGTCGCCCACCCGCTGCTGGGGCACATCGTCCGCCGGCTCGTGTGGACGACCGACTCCGGGACGGCCTTCCGCGTCGACGAGGCGGGCGACTACGCCGACGTCCGCGACGACCCGTTCGCCCCCGCCCCGGACGACCGCATCGCCATCGCCCACCCGGTCCTGCTGGGCGACGACCTGCACGCCTGGGCCGAGCTGTTCGCCGACTACGAGATCCTGCAACCGTTCGAGCAGCTCGGACGGCCCGTGCACCGGCTCACCGAGGCCGAGCGCGCCGCGCACCGGCTCGCCCGGGTCGAGGGGCTCGTCCTGCCCTACGGCAAGGCCAAGGGCCACTCGCAGGGGCGCTGGGAGTCCGTGGACGCGGACGGCGGTTTCGCGGGCGGCTGGCTCGCCCGGCGCGACCCGGCCGGCCTGTACGTCGTGGCCCGCCTGAGCCCCGGCCTGGGCCACTACATGTACGGGGAGGGCGAGGACCAGAAGATCGAAGCCGTGTGGGCCGCTCCGGCCCCGGGGCGCGCCCCCGAGGACACGGTGCCGCTCGGCCGGGTCGATCCGGTCACGATGAGCGAGGCCGTCCACGACCTCGTCCGCAGCGCCTCCTAGCAGGGCGGGGGAGAAGCCGGGCTCGGGGTCCGGCCGGTTCCGAGCCCGGCGCCGCCGCGGTGCCCGCGCCCGCGGGCACCGCGGGCGTCCCGGCTCAGTAGTGCGGGTTGTTGGTCTGCGGGATCTCGATGCTGATCGGCATCTTGAAACCGGACAGGTAGAGCAGGGCGCCCTGGCGGAGGATCTCGTCGAAGGCCCAGTAGAGCTGCCGCAGCTCCTTCGGCGCCTTCGTGAGGTCGAGGAGGCCTTCGCGGACGGCGACGAAGGGCGGCCAGAGGTTCCGGATGAGCGGGTCCCACAGCGGGTCCCGCGGGATCTTCAGCCATCCGGCGATCTCGTCGCCGAGCATGAAGCGCGTGAGCGAGCCGAGGATGGGCTTGGTGAGGAGCCCGCCGTCGATCGTGGAGCCGAGGTTGAGCAGGATGTCGGCCAGCTTGACGCCCTCGGGGGTCGGCGCGAGCACCGGGGTCAGCACCTGCTCGGCCTGGGAGTTCGCCTCGTTCCACGACTTCGGGAGGTACTCGTCCCTGATGCCGAGCATGTGCCCGGCGAGCTGCCAGGACAGCAGGAACGCCTCGGACTCGGCGTCCGGGATCGGAACCTTCCACCGGACCAGGTTCTGCATGACGGTCGTGGGCAGGCTGTGCCAGGTGACCATCATGTCCGCCTGGCTGATCGGGATCTTCTCGTCGGCCGCCTTCGTCCAGTACGGGGACTTCGGCAGCAGGTGCCGCACGGCGGCGTGCACCAGCCGCGTCTTGACGCAGGTGACGATCATCTCGCCGTCGGGCTCGAACGCCTTCTCGGTGCCGATGTCGTAGCCGAGCTTGGCGGTCTTGGTGATGCGGTCCCTCATGTCCGCGCCGCCCTTGGAGTAGTAGACCGCGCGCGCCTCCTTGGGGATGGCCGTGCTCATCATCCCGCTGGCGAAGCCGTAGGTGACGCCCAGGTAGAGGCCGCGCTTCTCGTTGAACTCGAACGCGGTGGCCAGCTTGCCCGGGTCGGCCCACTCCGGCAGCCGGCGGGCGCGCTCCATGAAGTCGCGCAGATCCGCCGGCAGCCCGTCCGGCAGCGGCTGGCCGTTCCTGGTCCACGTGCGCAGCAGCTCGTTGACCCTGGGCACGTCGCCCCGGTCGAGCAGCGAGGCGACCAGCGCGTCGGCCTCCGGGTCCCACACCCACCGCGGGTCGGCGCCCGCGCCGGCGCCCGCCACCGAGCCCTCGGGCGACCACGTCCACAGGGGGGACGCCTGCGCCGGCGAGGCGACGCCGAGGGCGCCGAGCGCTCCGAGCGCTCCGCCGGTCATCAACACGTTGCGTCTGCTGGGTCTGTCCATGCCTTCGCTCCTCCTGGGGGCCGGAGGCGTGCCGCCGATAGCGAAGCCGGCCGCCCCCGGGTTTCCTGAGCTGACCGGAACACTAGACCCTTATTGGCGACGTGCCAATAGCTGGCGATCAGCGGAGCGGGAAGCCGAGCTCGCGGCCCTGCTCGCGCAGCTCGTCGCGGGCGGAGGGGTGGGCGACGTTGTCGATGATCTGCTGGGCCTGGGAGGCGGCGTCGTTCCCCCACACGGTGGCGGCGCCCCGCTCGCTGACGATGTAGCTGTGCTGGAACGAGGTGACCGGACCGGAGAGGCGCGGGATGACGGTCGAGACGTCCGCGCGCGGATGCCAGGACGGCAGGGCGATGACGGCGTGCCCGCCGGGGGAGTGCAGCGCGCCTACGACGAAGTCGGTCTGCCCGCCGAAGCCGGAGTAGATCACCCCGCGGACGCGGCTGGCGTTGGCCTGGGCGAACAGGTCGACCTGGAGCGCGGAGTTCACCGAGACCATGCGGGGACGGCGGGCGATGAGGCTCGGATCGTTGGTCTTCTCGGTGCGCAGCATCCGGATCCGCTCGTTGCGGTCGGCCCAGGCGTACAGCTCCGGACCGCCGAAGGCGAAGGACGCGGTGATCGGTGTCGCGGCGTCGAGCGCGCCCGCCTTCTCCAGCGCCAGCACCCCGTCGCTGAACATCTCCGACCAGACGCGCAGCCCCCGCCGGTCGAGCAGCGACGAGAGCACGGCGTCCGGTATGGCGCCGATGCCGAGCTGCAGGGTGGCGTCCTGCGGGACGAGCCGGGCCACCCGCTCGCCGATCTCATGAGCGACCTCGCCGGGAGGCCGGGGGACCGGGGTCGCGAGCGGCTCGTCGTCCTCGATCGCCAGGTCGATCTCGTCGGTCGACAGGACCGCGTCGCCGAACGTGTAGGGCATGCGGGGGTTGAGCTGGGCGACGACCAGGCCGCCGCGCGCGCGGACCGCCTCGATGGCCGCGGGCAGGATGTTGACCTCGATGCCGAGCGAGACGGTCCCGCCGACCGGCAGAGAGGTCTGCACGATCACCACGTCCGGCGGCAGCGAGTCCTTCAGCAGGTTCGGCACCAGCGACAGCCGCGACGGGAAGTAGCGGAGGTTCGCGCGGCCGCGCATCCCGGCGCCCACGAAGGGCGTCTCCAGGTCCACCCCGTCGCGCTCAGGCAGGTCCAGCTGGGCGTTGAGCATGAACAGGCGGTACTCGGCGACCGCGGAGTCCAGGAGCCGCAGGGCCCGCCGGGGGGCGGCGAAGTTGCCGCCGGCCACGATCCGGGGCCGTCCCGGCAGCCCGGCCAGCACCCGTGCCAGATCCTCCTGGGAGACAACGCGCATCGAGATCCCTTTCCGAGAGACTTCACGACCAGGTCGCGGCGGGTCCGCGTGGCCAGTCTGCCCGACCGGCGGGACGGCGCCGGGGCCGAGGGCGGCGACGCCATGGGCGGCGATGAGTTCGCGGCCCCGCCGCGGTCATCACCTGTGACGCATCCCGACGCACGAGGAGCGACATGTCTCTCGATCTCTTCGCAGGCATCCCCGTCACCGACTACGCGGAGGCGCTGCCGTGGTACGAGCGGTTCTTCGGCGCGGAGCCGTCGTTCCTGCCCAATGACGTCGAGGCCGTCTGGGAGGTGGCCGAGCACCGGTACGTCTACATCGTGCAGGACCCGGAGCGGGCCGGGCACGCCCTGGTGCTCGCGTTCGTCGACGATCTCGCCGACCGGGTCGCGGGGGTCGCGCGGCGGGGCATCCCGCCGGCGGGACGCGAGGAGTACGGCGGCGGCGTGACCAAGGTGGTCTTCCGCGACCCGGAGGGCAACGAGATCGGTTTCGGCGGCGCCGGCTGACGCGCTAGGCCGCCCGCCTCCCGGCGAGGTGCCGCAGCTCGGCGGCGCACATCATGAGCCTGCGCACCGGAAGGTGCCGGGCGTAGTGGTCCAGGTCGGCGCCGAGCGCGAACACGTGCACCGGGACCCCGGCGCCGCGGCCGGACTCGACGGCCTGGCGCAGCGCGGCCAGGACCGCCGGATGCCGGGTCTGGTAGGCGGCCGAGACCAGGTGGTTCCCGCGGTCGGCGGCGAGATAGAACTGGATCAGGTCCTTGGTGCCGACGAACAGCTCGCCCGCCCCGGAGGCGCAGAAGTCGGCCGCCGAGTGCACCGCGGCCGGCGTCTCGACGAAGACGGCGAGCGGCGTCTCGTCCCCGAGGCCGAGGAACCGCCGCAGCCGCACGTACTCGTCGCGGTCGTTGATGAACGGAACGGCGAAGCGCACCCGGTCAGCGTCCGCGCCCAGCCGGTCCCGCAGGCGGGCGCGCAGCGCCCGGAAGGCGTGCGGGTAGCGGCGCTCCCGCAGCAGCCACCGGGCGCCGTGCCGGCCGAGTTCGGGGTTCGGCTCGTCGTCCACGTGGGCGCCGGACGTGATCTTGGCGGCGTCGTCGGAGCGCAGGTCGAGGAGCCTCATGATCAGTCGCTGGCCGGGCAGGAGTTCGCGCACCATCGGGCACAGCTCCGACGCCACGGCCGCGCCGTAGCGCTCGGCCTCCCGGACGCCCTCCCGGAGCGAGTCGATCGGGCTCAGCCCGGCGGAGAAGCAGACGAACTCCTCGCGAATGAAGAAGGAGTCGGCGTGCTCCACGCGCGGTGCGAGGGCGTTGGTCGCCCGGATGTCGGTGGTGTCGGCGACGACCACGCAGATCGACTCGACCCCGCCGAAGGCGGCGGCCGGGCGCCTCGGGGCGGGCGCCGCCGGCGCGGCCTCGCCGAGGACGACCGACGCGCGATCGAGCAGGAGCGTGGCCTCCCCGGCGAGCGATTCCAGATCGGACGGCGCGACGCGCAGCACGGGGATTCCGCGGGAACGGCAAAGGGATTGCATGTGGCCGGTCCGGCCGCCTTTGGCGCAGATCACGGCGGAGCAGGCGACGATGGCGTCGTAGAGGTCGGGACCGAGCGCATCGACGACGAGAATGGCGCCGCCGACCGGTTTCCTACTGCGGTTGCAAGGTCCTTGAACGGATCGCTGGTGCGAATCGACGAGCACAACCCCTGGAACTTCGCGAGGGCTCACGGACGTCCTCTCTCTCGCCGGACCCGGGTGGCGGCGCCGGCCCGGCCGCGCCGAAAGCGACGCGCGGTCGGGCCCGTCCCGGGCAGAGCATGAATAGAGAGTTACAGCCGTGGATGAGAAAACGCACCCGCTCGAATGCCGATACGCCTTTTCGGGCTATCGGGAATCCGGCGGCCCGTCGAGTTCGAGCAGCGCACGGAGGTCCCGTGGCGTTACGGACAGGTCGTTGAGCTCGGCCGTGGCCTCGATGTTCACGACGAAGCGCAGCGCCCCCTCCGAAGCGGCGGCCTCGCCGTCGGCGGTCATGGCGCCGCGCAGGGCCCGGAGACCGCTCGCGAGCCGCGCCGCCGCCACCCGCCGGTCGCGGCGGCGCCGGGCGGCCATCCGGTGCACGTCGAGGCGGACCGCGCGGGCGAACGCCTCGCGCACCGCGTCGTCCGCGCCGTGGGCCACCGCCTTGGACACGGTCTCGGCCGGTTCCTCGTAGCGGGATTCGAGGTCGCGCAGCACGGCCGCGGCGACGCCGACCGAATGGTTCTTGATCGCGGCGAGGTTGAACGTGAACGCGCCCATCCGGCCGTACCGGGTGATCTCGTCACCCTCCCGGGGGCAGCCGACCACGGTGATCGGGGCGATGCGCACGCCGGCCGGTCCGAGCAGGAAGCCGTGGCCGTCCACCTCGACGCCGCGCCCGGTCCGCCGGTGCCGCACCGCGAGCCCCCTGCGCAGCAGGTTCCTCCAGAGCGCCGAGCCGACCCGCCCGTAGTCGGTCTCCCGACCGAAGTTGGAGATCACCAGGTCCGCCTCGACCGTCCTCGCCGGCGCGGGCCCGGACACCGCCACCCGCAGGGCGCCGGCCTCGGTGGCGGTGATCGAGCGGACGGCGCCGGTCGTGAGGACGACCTGACCGCCCTCCGCCATCGCGGCGTCGACGAACTCGGTGATGTCGGGCACGGCGCCGACGCGCAGTGTGGCCAGCAGGCTCGCGTACCGGTCGAGGAGCGCGCGGAGATCGGCCGAGGGGACCCGGGCGAGGACCTCGGGCAGGTGGGGCTCCCAGGACTTGGCGATGCGCTCGCTCACGACCGCGGGCGGCACGCCGGGGTGCCGCCGGGCGACGTGGGCGCGGGCGCGTTCCCACTCGTCCCTGAAGAGCCGGACGAGCTCGTCGCACCCCTCGTAGCCGTCGGCGTGCAGCCGCGGGGCCGGAAGGTCGAGGACGTGGTGCCGGTGGTCGGAGGGATAGGTGCGCAGCGTCAGCCCGGAACGGGAGATCATGTGGATCTTCCCGGTGTGGCCGTGCCGCAGCAGGAGCGACGCCGAGTCGTACGCGCTCAGCAGCGTGCCGATGATGGCGACCTCGGCGTCCCGCCGCACGCCGAGGATCCGCTCGATGCCCTGCTCGGAGTACGGATGCCGGACGAAGCAGGGGTGGTCCTCGACGCCGGCGGCGAACGGGAGCTCCCGCTCTTCCAGCCCCGTGGCGAGGACGGCGTGGTCGGCCTCGATCGTCAGCGGGTCAGGCCCGGCGCCGGTCCGGGGCGAGGAGCGCCTCTCGACGACCACGCGAACGCGGTCGGCGCCGCCCTCGGTGCGGACCGTCATGTCGACCGCCTCGCCGTCGACTTCGAGCAGCTCCACGCCGTCCGACGCCTCGCGCGCGGCCTCGGCCAGGCGCGTGCTCAGGTAGTCGGCGTAGAGCCTGCGGGGCGCCGGCCCGGACTCGGTGAAGGTGAAGCCGCTCCACCTCGGGGGCCAGCCGGTCCGGTCGGCCTCGGTGTTGGCCCAGTCCACGAAATCGTCGACGTCCTCCCGGAACATCGACATCCGGCCCGCCTGAATATTGAAGACGTGATGCCAGTGGTTGCCCGAAGGATGATAGGCCACGCCCGCACTGCGATATTCGGGCCGCCGCTCTATCAGCACCACTTGTAAAGGTTCCCGGGCGAACTGCATGAGACGTATGGCGGTGGCGGTTCCGGCTAAGCCCGCTCCGACGACGACGACTCTTCGGGTCTCTGGAAAGCCCACGTGGCAACCCCCGCCCGCACCGAACGGCTACAAAGCATTCACTGTTGAGCGTAGCGCATTGTCATCCGCGCTCAATGGTTCGGCGGCCGATCGGGTGGAGCATATTCGTGCGGCGGCGCCCCGCTCGGCGCCGGGGCCAATGCGCCGGCGTTCGCGCGCCGGAAA
This sequence comes from Actinomadura sp. NPDC000929, assembly GCF_040492065.1. NCBI lineage: Bacteria > Bacillati > Actinomycetota > Actinomycetes > Streptosporangiales > Thermomonosporaceae > Actinomadura > Actinomadura sp. NPDC000929. The sequence goes on from NZ_JBEUPA010000157.1 coordinate 15,289, forward strand.
ATCGGCTTCCCGTGAATGGCCTCGCCCGCCGAGCAATTCGCTATATGAATTATTAGCGGATGCCTGGACGGTCGAACGGCGGGCGCGGCGTTCGGGAGCCGCGTCACGTGGGCGGGGCCGCGCCGGCCCGCGCCCGTCCGGGTCTCCGGGCGCTACCGGTTTTCCCTGTGGCGGCCGCGCGGCGCTCCAGGTGATCTTTCGCGTCTCAGACGGTGAGGCGGCGCCAGACCTCGTCGAGGGCCAGGTGCAGGGCGCCGGTGAGGACGGTGTCCTCGGCGAGGCCGGAGAACTCCACGGCGGGCGGGGTCAGGGTCAGCTCGGTGAGGTGCCGGGTGATCGCGGTGAGCAGGACGGGCCCGGCCCGGGCGACGCCGCCGCCGATCACGACGGCGTCGGGGTCGAGGACGAGCACGGCGGGCGCGATCGCCTGCGCGAAGGTCGCGGCCACGGCCTCCACGACCCGCTGGGCGGCGGCGTCGCCGGCCGCGGCGGCGGCGAAGACGGAGGCGGCGTCGGGCTCGCCGTGCCGCAGGGCGGACTCGGGGTGGCGGCGGGCGGCGCGGCGGGCCCGCGCGGCGATGGCCTCGGCGCCGATGGTGCGCTCCAGCGGCCCCCGCCCGTCGCCGGTCTCCGGGACGCGTCCGGGCGGGCGGATGAAGCCGATCTCCCCGGCGGCGCCCGAGCCGCGGTGGAGGCGGCCGTCGATCACGACGCCGGCGCCGAGGCGCTCGCCCCACTGAACGGCCAACAGGGTCCCGCGCTCCCCGGCGACGGCCAGGGCGGCGAGGTTGGCGTCGTTCTCCACCTGGACGGGGCAGGGGAAGCGGTCGCGCAGGTGGCCGGCGAGGTCGACCGACGTCCAGCCCGGGACGCTCGGTGCCAGCAGGACGCGTCCGGCTCCGGGGTCGACGATGCCCGGGGTGGCGGCCACCACGCCGGCGATCTCGTCCGCGCCGAGGCCGGCCTCGCCCAGGGCGCGCCCGACCACCTCGTCGACGGCGCGCAGGAGGTGGCCGGCCTCGCTCCGCCCGACCGGGCGGCGCACGGCCGCCAGGCGCCGGGCGGCGAGGTCGCTCACCCCCGCGCTGACCGTGTGGGGGCCGACGTCGAGCCCCAGCACGGGCGCGGCGCGTCCCCGCAGCGAGACGCGCACGGCGGGGCGGCCGCCGTGCCGCGAGGCGGCCGCCGGATCGTGCTGCTGGAGCCAGCCCGCCTCGACCAGGTCGTCCACCGCCTGCCCCACGGTGGGGCGGGTGAGCCCGGTGAGCTCGACGAGTTCGGCGAGGCGCAGCGGATCGGGCGCGCGCCCGCGCACCGCGCGCAGGACGGCGGCGGTGTTGAGGCGGCGCAGCACCGGGGTGCCGACCGCGCGATCCTCTCCCATGCCCCTCCAGAAGATCGCGGACGGACCCTTGACCGAGGGCCCCGGCGCCCTCATGATGAAGGCCGCTCCAGTTTTTCAACGAGCTTAACAAACCTCGCGGTGGAGGTGTCCGCCATGGTCCCGGGCCGACGGAGGGAAGCCGGTGGCCGCATGCGGTCGGCCATCGTCATGCTGGTCGCACTGCTCGCGCTCCCGCTGACCGCGGTGGCCCCGGCGGCGGCGCTCGGCGCGGAGCCGGCGGCCCCCGCCACGGGACCCGCCGCCCGCGCGCTGGAGCGGCTCCTCGGCCGGGGCAGGGCCGCCCAGGTCGTGCTGCGGACGCTCCCCAACGGCTCCGGCCCCGACCGCTTCAGGGTCTCCGCCGAGGACGGTCGCCTGGTCGTCGCGGGCACCACCCCGGCCGTCCAGCTCACCGGGTTCGGCCGCTACCTGCGGGAGGTCGCGCACGCGAACGTCGCGATCGGCGGGACGCAGCTCGACCTGCCCGGGCGGCTTCCCCTGCCCTCCGCGCCGATCGAGGCGGACTCCTCGGTCGCGCACCGGTTCGCGCTCAACGACACCAACGAGGGATACGCCGGCGCGTACCTGAGCTGGGAGGAGTGGGAGCGCCGCATCGACGCGCTCGCGCTGCTCGGCATCAACGAGGTCCTGGTGTACGAGGGGCAGGACGCGGTCTACCAGCGGACGTTCCAGCAGTTCGGCTACAGCGCGGCGGACATGCGCGCCTGGATCCCGCAGCCGGGCCACCAGGCGTGGTGGCTGCTGCAGAACATGTGCTGCACCGACTCGCCGATCTCCCAGCAGCTGATCGACCGGCGCGCGGCGCTCGCGCGGCGCATGGTCGACCGGCTGCGCGAGCTGGGCATGACGCCGGTGCTGCCCGGCTACTACGGCACCGTCCCGACCGACTTCGAGACCCGCAACCCGGGGGCGAACACCGTCCCGCAGGGCACCTGGAACGGTTTGGAGCGCCCCGACTGGCTCGACCCGACCGGGCCCGAGTTCGGCAAGGTCGCGGCGGCCTTCTACAAGGCGCAGACCCAGCTGTACAGGGCGAGCACGATGTACAAGATGGACCTGCTGCACGAGGGCGGGCGGGCCGGGTCCGTGCCGGTGCCCGAGGCGTCCCGGGCCGTGCAGGACGCCCTCGAAGCGGCGCATCCCGGCGCGACCTGGGTGATCCTCGGCTGGCAGAACAACCCCCGCGCGGAGACCCTCCAGGCGGTCGACCGCTCGCGGATGTTCATCGTGGACGGCATCACCGAGCAGCCCGGGGTGACCGACCGCGACAAGGACTTCCTCGGCACGCAGTACGCGTTCGGCACGATCTGGAACTTCGGCGGCCACCAGAACTTCGGCGCGGGCCTCACCGTGTGGAACGAGAAGTTCCACGCCTGGCGCGCCAGGCGGGGCACGGCCATGAACGGCATCGCGCTGATGCCCGAGGCCATCGACAACAACCCGGCGGCGGTCGCGTTCTTCGCCGACATGCCGTGGCGGGACGGCCCGGTCGACGTGGACGCCTGGTTCGACGAGTACGCCACGGCCCGGTACGGCGCCGCCGACCCGCACGCGCTCGCGGCCTGGCGGATCATCGGCCGGACCGCCTACGCGTGGCCCGCGGGCAAGGACACCCGGCACGTGACCGGCCTGTTCGACGACCAGCCGAGCCTCACCACCACCGGGACGCCGCTCCAGTACGACCCGGGCGAGTTCGAGAAGGCCCTGCGCGAACTGCTCGACGTCGATCCGCGCCTGCGGCGCTCCGGCGCGTACCGCTACGACCTCGTGGACGTCGCCAGGCAGGTGCTGGCGAACCGCGGCCGGCTGCTCCTGCCGAAGATCCGCGCCGCCTACCGGGACGGCGACCGCACCGCGTTCGCGCGGCTCACCGCCCGCTGGACGAGCGAGATCCGCCTCATGGACGACGTCCTCGGCGCCGACCCGCACTTCCTCCTCGGGACCTGGCAGCGCGAGGCGGCCCGGCAGGCGGCGGACCCCCGGGAGGCGCGGACCCTCGACTACAACCTCAAGTCGCTGGTCACGCTGTGGGAGAGCGACAGCCCCGGCCTCCAGGACTACGCGCGCCGCGAGTTCAACGGGCTGGTCGGCGGCTACTACGCCGAGCGCTGGAAGCTGTTCTTCGACGAGCTCGGGCGCGCGATGAGGACCGGCGCCGAGCCGCGGCGGATCGACTGGCGCGCCGTCGCCGAGCGCTGGGCGCGCGCGGGCACCCGCTACGCCGCCGAGCCGCGCGGCGACGCCCACCGGCTGGCGCGGCGGGTGGC
>NZ_JBEUPA010000158.1:0-18833 GCF_040492065.1 Actinomadura sp. NPDC000929
GAGAGGCGCACCCGACGGCCGAAGCGGTCGAGGTTGCATGGCTGACCACCGACGACGTCCGGGCGCTGATGGCTGAGCCGTTCGCCGTGCGGCTCCTGGACTCGGTCGCTGGCGGCGCCCCGGCCGTCCGGACCCATGACGGACACGACCTACTCGATTAGCCACACGACTAATCGCTGACGGCCCGTGCCCAAGAGCATGGGCCGTTGTGCTTGCTTGCACGTTGCGCGTTTACCGCGCAACTCCCGTAATCGTCTTAGGTATTCCGTCGGGGCTGTAATGATTATGCGGCACACCGCTTCTGTGAGGGCCGGTGTGTCGGCACAGCATTTACGCGATCTATGGACTGGCTTGAGAAATGACAAAGCCCGGCCGTGGCGGGCCGGGCCGGGCCGTAAGTCGAAGACTGACATCACCCTCGAGGCCGGCAGGCTCTCGTTCCCGGACCTGTGTCGCGCGTACCTGTCGTTTCGCGACGTCATCGGGGTGAGGCACAGCAAGCGGTGGGCCGAGGTCGTGCCGGTGACCGGACAAGCCGTCCGGTGCCGACTCCGGAACGCGCGCAGGCGCCACCCGAAGTTTCAGGCGAGCACCGGCCGCGCCTTCTGGAGCGGGGCGTGGCCGCGCAATCTGGAGACCGACGCTGCGCCGAGCGCAGGCCAGAACGTCTGGGATCTGCCAGAGACGGTGGAGTCGCTGGCCGAGAGCCGCAGCTGACAGGGGGAGGAACGGCATGGATGCGCCGGACTGGATCGCGCTGAAACCAAGGAAGGGGCCCGGCGTGCCGGGCCCCTTCAAGTGGTGCCCGGCAGGCCGGACACCTCAGGTGGTCACCGCCGCCTTTCAGCGGCGATGCGGTTGGCGATCATGGTGCTGATGCCGATGGTGAGCAGTACAACGCCGAAATCGACGATGTAGTAGTAGAGGATGCGGTCGTTGATGGTCTCCAGAAAGGTGACCATCAAGCCGAAGCCCCCGCACAGGGCCAGGATGGAGACCGCGGAGTCACGACCCATGCGACCTCCGGCCAGCCCCCCGATGATGCCGCCGGCGAAACCGGCGATGGCCCCGGTGAGGATGGGGTACCAGGCGCCGGGGACGGTGAAGGCGGCGGTCGGGTCTGCGGCCCAGACGCCGAGGGTCAAGGCCGCGACGAGGACTCCGAAGATCGCCCCGCCGGTGCCGAAGGCAGTGGTGGTGAGTGCCGTGCGAGCGCGCTTGTGCATGGTCTCTCCTTTGGTGACGTCCCATCGCGATGACGGGAAACAGTAGAGACCGTCCTCTGTTTAGGTGCAGCGGCAAGTCAGTGGCGAGGTCAGAATGTGCTGTTGCCGCTGCCTCAACAACGGTAATTTCCAACGCTGGTTTAGCTGTACCCCTTTAGGGCCCGACCCTTTTCTCCATGCTTTGCCGTCGGCTCTCTGCCTCGAGTAGCGCATATCCCCGGTCAAGGTTGTTGCCGCCTGTCAAGCACTCGCCGACGAACACGACCGCTCGCAGGCCACGATCCGTGCCCGCTGCCCCACGTCGCCTGCGACAGTGCGTCAAGCCGCAGTCGGCCATCCGGCGGCGGAAGCGATCGGGTGCTGTGGTGACCGTAGCCGCGCCCCTCGTTTGTGCGGGGTCGACGGGACGCACTGAAGTCGAAGCGCTCAGCGGCCCGCAGGGCGCCGATCATCTCTCGCCCTTATTTGGGGGGCCTCGGGCGAGCGGGTTATCGGCCGCTGTCGTCGATGCTGTAGCCGCGTGGAACGTGCTGGCGACTTCTCACCTCGTCAATGTTTCCCTTAAGGGAAACCTTCCGCGAAGGGTTACAAGGCAGGGTCTACCCTCATCTTGCCCTGCGGTGATGTGATGACCGGCCCGGAGCACCAGAGAGCGCGGCCTCGTTGCCGTGCGTGTGCGCCTTCTGGGTGAGGGGACGGGGTCAGGACTTGGAGGGTTTGGGGGGGGCTGCTCGGCGTTGGTGTGCTTGTCGACGTTGGCGGTGGGGCGGTCTGCCCAGGGACGGGCCTAGGGAGGCCGCTGACGCAGGAGTCAACGAAGAACTGCCGGACCTGCTCGCGCCACTCAGTAGATGTGCTGCCTGATTTATCGGCTGGGATCTCGTCATCCTGAAGGCCGTCGTAGGCGGCGTTACAGCGTTTCGCGTCGATCATTGCGCCCTGGGCGGCGAGGAGCATGGCGCCGATGATGATCGGGGGGATGGGGTTCACGGAGAGCGTTGTGCCCATGTGTGATGGCCGTGTCACGGGTGCGGCCGGTTGCAGCATGCGGGTTGACGGGGACGTGTCGGGTCGGTCGCTGGTTCACCCCCGCCGGGCAGAGGGCCCGATCCGGCCACGTTCCCTTCCTGCGGCGAGGAGCGGCTGAGCGGATCAGCGGAGTGCCCCTAGGTTGTCGGAGCAGGCCCTTAGAACGGACATGTAACCGTTGAGTGGAGGTCGCTGATGAAACCGGTCGAGGTCACTCCTCCTGGCGTGCCAGCGAAGGACGACCCGCAGGTCAAGACGGCGATGGGGGTGTGGGACGGGCTGACTGCGGAGGAGCAGCGGGAAGTGTTCCGGTCGCTGTTCAGGGTTGTTGCCGCGTACGGCCACTCGAAGGATATTGACCACCTGACGCGGTTTGCGGAGAGTGTTGACCGGATGGTTCGTCTGGAGTCAACCACCGATCTGCGTCAGCGGATCCGCGACCAGCGGGCGGCGGTCCCCGAGCCGGCCGACCCCGCCGCCGTCGAGAATCTGTTGAGGCGCCTGGAGGGGTAGCGATGCGCCCGCTGCGGCTCACCAAGACGACGTGGAAAGTCGTGGCCGAGTGGGCGGGAAGCCAGACCCCGGAGAAGCAGCGTCTGGCCGCGAAGTTCCTGCGGGCGCTGCTGGACGGGTCGTGGGTGGCGGAGTTCGATAACACCCCGACGAGCCCTGAGGTTGTGACGGTGTTGCTGGATTCGCCTCGGGTCCCGGCGTACATGACGATCTTCGAGGCTGATGGTGTCGAGTTCGGTGAGGTCTTCGCGATCGAGGACGATCCGCAGGCCGGGGAGTATTTCGATACCGGTGAGCGGCTGGGGGTGGACCCGGAGCCGGAGGCGGGCCTTGACGGTGATGGGCGGCGGCCCCCGCCGGACCCGCCAGAGTTGTATCCGGAGCCTGGTGAGGGGCCGGAGGAGTTCGCTCAGAGGGTGCAGGAGTTTCGCCGCTCGAGCTGAGTGGCCGTTGGCTGTCGCAGGTGTCGCTGACGATCGTCTGGGCTCAGGGTGGGCGTATCTGCCCGCCTTCTGCGGAAGGCGCGCCGCGCCCCCACACCAGCTGGCTCACTGGCTACCCGTGGTCTCGTCGGGCTTCCTCGCTCCGGGGACGCCCGGGGCTGGAGCCTGCTTGCCGCCTGAGGCCGGCGCCGCGGCGGGGACGTGGTGTGCGATTGCCCCGACAGCGGACAGCAGGACCATCAGCGGCAGGACGAGCGCGCCCCACCCTGCGGCGTGGATGACCCAGGTGTCGGGGTCTTTCCAGCCGGTGGAGGTGCTGGTGAGGACGAGGCCCGCGGTGATGGATGCTGCCGCGAGATAGGCCAGGGTGCCGCCTGCGAGTTGGTTGACGCGCCGCCGCTGCCGCTTGTCGAGCTTGTCTTTCTGGCTGCGCGAGGACCGTCGGGTGCGTACAGCCAGCACGACTCCGGCAGCGATGAACACTAAGCCGGTGGCGACCATCGACGCGGCCGGGAGGTTGAAGGCGTCGCCGTTCAGTGTCCGGTAGAAGCTGACGGCGGACATGGTGATCATCACTGCGGTGAGGGTGAGCGCGAAGTAGATGAGTGCGGTCAGGAACGTGAGTGCTTCCTGGGTGTACCTGCCAAAGGAGACCAGAACCCAGGACAGTGCGACACACAGCGCGATGATGGCTGTCCCGAGGATCCCGCCGATGATCGTGTGGGCGGTGCGGGCGCGTAGGCAGACCTGGTCGCCTGAGATCCCTGCGGATAGGTAGGCGAGGGCGATGAACGCGAAGAACGCCGTGAGGAGGGTCCGGTATAGCCGCGACCGCCGGGTAGGTTCCGGGCCTGGCCAGCGTCGGTCAGGGAGCAATAGGGAGCCGTGGATTGGGGTGGAAGGGGTGGACGCCGACGGACGGTATTGGGTGGGCCTGGCGGCCGGGCGTCGATGCCGACGCACGCCGCCACGTCGCCGGAGCTCCAGGGGAGATGGGCATAGGCACTAGCGAGAGTCCCTCACCCTGCTCGAAGATCTTCGGCCGGTCCATGGGCCACTTGGGGTGGAACTTCGCGGTGCTGCGGAGCTCATGCCCCAGCGCGTTCCAGCTGATCCCGTACCCGGCGCGCTGCCCGAACAGGAACCTGGCCGCGATGGCGCCGTCCAGCAGCGGTGCCAGCACCTGCGCGAGGTCGGCGGCGGTGGTGACCTTTGCCGAGTCCGGGCCCTCCACGAGCTCGCCCGCCCCGGGCTCCGAAGTGGTGAGCCGGGATCGCCGGTAGCAGCCGCTCTTCGAGAGCGCCAGCGGGTCCGTGCGCGTCAGGTCGGGCCGCACCTGCCACAGGTGCACCACGTCCCGCTCATGCGGCGCCGCAGCCGGGTCACGGAGGATTAGGCCCCACTCCCAGGCCTCGGAATGAGGGATTGGGCACAGCGCGTGAGCGCGCGGCGATCGATGCGTGGATGGGGGAGGGGAGCCCGAGGGGAGCCAGGGAGAACGGGACTGCCCTCGTTCAGGGCGGATCCGTTGGCACCGTTCAGCACGGCAAGACGGCCGTATCGGGCGGGAACAGGCGGGGCCATCATCAGCCATCACCATCCGATACGTTTTCGGTGGTACTACTAGGGGTTCGAGTGCACGGTGTGATCCGGAAATGCCGTGATTCGACGGGCAGGTCAGGGGGCGGCGAGTGCGGGTGTACTCCATCCCGATGCGGACGCGGTTCCGCGGCGTGACGCGGCGGGAGGGCGCTCTGCTGCGGGGCCCCGCCGGCTGGGGGGAGTTCTCGCCGTTCGCCGAGTACGGTCCGGCCGAGTGCGCCCGCTGGCTGGCCGCCGCCCGGGAGGCCGCGTGGGAGGTCTGGCCCGCGCCCGTCCGCGACCGGATCCCGGTGAACGCGACGATCCCGGCGGTCGGCCCGGAGCGGGCCTTCGAGATGACGCGCGAGTCCGGCTGCCGCACCGCGAAGGTGAAGGTCGCCGAGCGCGGCCAGAGCGACGCCGACGATCTGGCCCGGGTGGAGGCCGTCCGCGCGGCGATCGGACCGCGGGGCAGGGTCCGGATCGACGCGAACGGCAGCTGGGACGTCGATCACGCCGCCCGGATGATCAGGTCGCTGGACCGGTGGGAGCTGGAGTACGCCGAGCAGCCCTGCGCGACGCTGGAGGAGCTGGCGGCGGTGCGGTTCCGCGTGGACGTGCCGATCGCGGCCGACGAGTCGATCCGCCGCGCCGAGGACCCGCTGAAGGTGCGCGCGGCGGGCGCCGCCGACGTGGCGGTGCTGAAGGTGCAGCCGCTCGGCGGGGTCGCGGCGTCGCTGCGGGTCGCGGAGGCGTGCGGGCTGCCGGTGGTGGTGTCGAGCGCGGTGGAGACGTCGGTGGGGCTGGCGGCGGGGGTGGCGCTGGCCGCCGCGCTGCCGGAGCTGCCCTACGCGTGCGGGCTGGGGACGCTGCCGCTGCTGGAGGGCGACGTCGTGCGCGACCCGCTGCGTCCGGTCGCGGGGGAGATCGAGGTGCGCCGGCCGGCGGTGGACGAGGAGGCGCTGCGCCGCTGGGAGGCGCCCGACGGGGCGTGGCGGAGCCGGGCGCTGGCCGCGCAGGCCCATCTGGACGGCCCGGCGGTGGTGGAGGTGGCGCCGTGAACCCGGCGACCGCGCTGGCGAGCGTCCTGGTCGACGAGTTTCAGCGGTGCGGGATGACCGACGTGGTGCTGGCGCCGGGCTCGCGGTCGGCGCCGCTGGCGCTGGCGCTGCACGCCGCCGAGGAGGCGGGCGGTCTCCGGCTGCACGTGCGGATCGACGAGCGTTCGGCGTCGTTCCTCGGGCTGGGCATGGCGAAGCGGTCGGGGCGCCCGGTCGCGCTGGTGTGCACGTCGGGCACGGCGGCGGCGAACTTCCATCCGGCGGTGGTGGAGGCGCACGAGTCGGGCGTCCCGCTCATCGTGATCACGGCGGACCGGCCGCCGGAGCTGCGCGCCACGGGCGCGAACCAGACGATCGACCAGGTGAAGCTGTACGGGACGGCGGTGCGGTGGAGCGCCGAGATCGGCGTCCCGGAGAACCGTCCGGGCATGGTGGCGTACTGGCGGTCGCTGGTGAGCCGCGCGTGGGGGCTGGCGCAGGCGCCCGTCCCGGGGCCGGTTCACCTGAACGCGGCGTTCCGCGAGCCGCTGATCCCCGACGGCGACGAGACGTGGTGCGAGCCCCTGGACGGGGACGCGACCGGCGCGTGGACGAAGGTGCGCCCGGCGACGCCCGGGTCGGTGCTGCACGTCCCGCCAACGCGGCGCGGTGTCCTGGTGGTCGGGGACGGTGCGGTGAACGTCAAGCGGTACGTGGCGGCGGCGTCGATGGCCGGCTGGCCGGTGCTCGCCGAGCCGAACGGCAACGCCCGCTACGGCGACCACGCGCTGTCGTCGCACCATTTCCTGCTGGGCGTCCCGGAGTTCGTGGAGCGGCACCGTCCCGAGGTGGTGGTGACGCTGGGCAAGCCGGGCCTGTCGCGCCCGCTGCTGTCGCTGCTGCGCCGCGCGGAGGAGCACATCGTCCTGGCGCCCGACCTGGCGCACTGGCCCGACCCCGTGCGGTCGGCGACGCAGGTGGCGCCCGAGGTCGAGATCCCGGTGGTGTCGGGCGACGACACGTGGCTGAAGTCGTGGCGGTCCGCCGACCGGGCCGCGGCCGAGGCGGTGGACGCTGTTCTGGACGCCGTCCCGGAGGTGAGCGAGCCGCGGCTGGCCCGCGACATGGTCGCGGCGCTGCCGGGCGGGTCGCTGCTGTTCACGGCGGCGAGCATGCCGATCCGCGACCTGGACCAGGTGATGCGGCCGCGGCGCGGTATCCGGATCATGGCCAACCGGGGCGCCAGCGGCATCGACGGGCTGGTATCGACGGCGATGGGCGCGGCGCTGGTGCACAGCGGCCGCTCCTACGCCCTGCTCGGCGACCTGGCGTTCCTGCACGACCAGAACGGCCTGATCCTGGGGCCGCGGGAGCGGCGCCCCGACCTGGCGATCGTGGTCGTGAACAACCAGGGCGGCGGGATCTTCTCGCTGCTGCCGCAGGCGGCGCTGCGCGGCCCGTTCGAGCGGGTCTTCGGGACGCCGCACCAGGTGGACCTGGAGGCGGTCGCCGCCGCGCACGGCGTCCCGTACCGGCGGCTCGCCGCGGCCGCTGACCTGCCGAAGGCGCTGGCGGGGGAGGGGCTGCGGATCATCGAGGCCCGCACCGACAGGGAAGCGAACGCGGCCCTGCACGCCGACCTCCGCCAGGCCGCCCACGCGGCCGTCCGCGACATCCTCGCCTGACCGAGAGCCCACCCGCACGAAGGACCGACACCCGTCCGCGATACTTTAACCCTCAAATTACATTGTAAAGGCTTCGGGCTGGACGAGCGATCACTCCTCCAGCCCGAAAAAAACCACCACGACAACAGGACTGTGCTTGCTGTCGGCTCCACGTCCCACAAGCCCATACGTCATGCAAGGGCAGGCCGCGCGGGCTCGTGTCTGACGCTCCGCAGCAATGCCAGACGCATCTGGACGAACTCGAATCGCCGACCTGCAGCGCGGTCGAGTCGACATGGCCGTTCATCGTCCGCGCGCCGCGGTGGCCCCGGCTGGTCGTCCTACGCCTCGCGGATGCGGTCCGCGCCGATGGCGACTCCGACGATCGTGCAAGGTTCGGTGCCTCGGTTGTGCCAGGCGTGCCGGGTGCCGTTCTGGACGAGCACGTCGCCCGCCCGCAGTACCGTCTGCTCGCCGTCGTCGAGTTCCAGTGTGGCCTCGCCCGAGACGACCAGGACGTAGTCGATGCTGTCGGTGGTGTGCATTCCCGGGGTGCCGGGCTCGTTAGCGGCCAGAGCGCCCGGCATCCGCCGCTCCAGCTCTTCCAGGGCCGCGGCCGTGTCGACGCCCGGAGCCGGGGCCGGCTCGCCCGGCGGAACCGTGTTGATCATGAAGCGGGATCCGTTCCGGGGCGGGTACCACGCCTCGGCGGGGCGGGGTGCGCCGTCGTCGGGGAAGACGGGCCGTTCGTCCCGGCCCCACAGCCGGAAGAAAGCGCAGCCGGGCATCAGCTCTGAGGTGATGGGCTCGACATCGCGGTCGTCCACCACGCGGGACCTGCCCTGGGCGTCGTGTCCGGTGACCACGCGGCGGATCGTCGGAGGTTCCAACTGATCATCCTTAGTACGGTGGCGTATGGATACGGGTGCGTATCCATACGCCACCGTATCCAGCGTCCGCCGACCGGTCAATACGCTGGCGTATCCTGTGTTCCGTGGTGAACGAGTCGACCCGGCTGTCCGCCGAGGACTGGGCGCGGGCCGCGCTGAAGGCGATCGCGGGCGGCGGCCTCGCCGCGGTGGCGGTCGAACCGCTGGCGCGGACGCTCGGTGTGACCAAGGGCAGTTTCTACGCGCACTACCGGAATCGGGACGAGCTGATCGCGGCGGCCCTCGCGGAGTGGGTGCGAACCCACGGCGAAGGCGGGCTCGCCGAATTCGCCGCGATCGCTGATCCGGTGCGGCGCCTGCGCGAGCTGCTCACCATCGTCGTGGAGTCCGTCCAGCCGCTGGCGCCGTCGGTGCACCTGAGCCTGCTCGGCGATCGCAACGACCCGCGGGTCAGGGACGCGGTCGGGCAGGTGAACCAGGCCCGGCTGGAACTTCTCGCCCGTACCTACCGCGAGCTCGGGCTGCCGCCGGACCGGGCGACCTCCCGGGCGCGGGTCGCCTACGCTGCCATCCTCGGCCTGCTGCACCTGGCGCAGACCGATCCGGACGCCCCGCGCTCCGCCGCGCTCGCCGACGAGGCGACCGCCATCTTCCTGCCGTCATGACGGTGCGCGCCGCCTGAGGCCGGGGGCGGTCCGAGGGGCGACGCTCCCGGAGCCCCCGGGTCAGCCGAGGAGGCGCTCCCGCAGGGTGTCGGTGTCCTCGTCGGTCCAGCCGTGCCCGGAGAGCCAGCCGAGGGTTCCGCCGTGCTCCTCGTCGATCCGGGCGAGGAACTTCTCCATGATGGCCGCGTGGGGCTGGTGGGTGTCGGCCGGACGGGAGTCGAGGTCGGCCGCGTAGGTGTCGCTGCCGCGCAGCCGGCCCAGGACCGCTTCGAGGCGGTCGCCGGTCTGGGCGTAGTCGGCGACGATCGCCTCGCGGGTGACGCCGACGACGTCGAGGGCGAGGGCGCAGACGACTCCGGTGCGGTCCTTGCCTGCGGCGCAGTGGACCAGCGCGGCTCCGTCGGTGCGGGTCATGACGCGCAGGGCGGCGACGACGGAGTCGCCGCGGTCGGCGAGGTAGCCGAGGTAGTGGCCGGTGGAGCGGTCCTGTTCGGGGCCGTCGGAGGGGCGCTCCTGCCAGGGCAGGGCCTTGTCGACGTCGGCGGCGACGTCGGTGTGGCGGCCGCCCTCGGCGAACAGTGAGAGCTGGTGGATCGTCACCGACGGCACGCGGGTGAGGGGGCCGGGTCCTTCGAGGCGCACTTCGGCGTCGCTGCGCAGGTCGATGACGTTCTTGAGCGCGTAGTCGTCGAGGAGGATCCGGACGTCGGCGACCGAGAGGTCCTGGAGGTTGTCGGAGCGCAGGACGCGCCCGAGCCGGGTGGCGCGGCCGTCGGCGGTGGGGAGGCCGCCGAGGTCGCGGGCGTTGACGGCACCGTCCAGGTCGATCCACCGAGAGTCATCTTCCATGACTTGTGACCCTATATGGCGGCACCCTCCGCGCTCGGGGGCAGGGGCCCGCTGTGCCGGGGTGATCAACTTGGCGGATGAGGGAGCCGGGCGGTACCGGGACCTGGGAGCCAGACGGTGAATGGCTCCGCAGCGGGGCGACCGGGCGGTCTCACTCTCCATAGCTTTCGAGGAGTCTTCTTCCATGCGTTCAGCGTGACGTTCCACCCCCTGGTGAATGGAGTCTCTATGCCCGCGACCCTGTCCGCTCCGTCCCGGCCTGCCGAACGGTCGGCCGGCAGTGATTTCGCGCCGCTGGCGCGGCGCGTCCGCAGCAGTGGGCTGCTGGATCGGCGGCGCGGTTACTATGCGCGGGCGATCGGGTTGAACCTGGCGGCGACGGCAGCGGTGTGGGGGGCGGTCGCGTGGGCGGGGGCCGGGTGGTGGACGGTCCTGCTGGGGATTCCTCTGGCCGTGCTGTCGGCGCGGGCGGCGTTCCTCGGGCATGACGCGGGGCACCGGCAGATCGCGCGGAGCGCTCGGGCGAACCGGTGGCTGGGGCTGCTGCTGGGGAACCTTCTGCTGGGGATGGGGCACGGGTGGTGGAACGACAAGCACAACCGGCATCACGCGAATCCGAACCATGTCGACAAGGACCCCGATGTGGGGGAGGGCGTGCTGGCGTGGACCAGTGAGCAGGCGGAGGGCAAGCGGGGTGTTCTGCGGTGGGTGGCGCGGCACCAGGCCGCGTTGTTCTTTCCGCTGCTGACGCTGGAGGGCGTGAACCTGAAGCTGGGCAGCCTGCTGTTCCTGCGTGGGCGTTCGCGGCGGGACCAGGTCCTGGAGGGCGGGCTGCTGCTCGTCCATGCGGTGGGGTATCTGGGGCTGGCGTTCGCGTTGCTTCCGGTGGGGCAGGCGCTGGCGCTGGTCGCGATTCAGCACGCGGTGTTCGGGGTGCACCTGGGTGCGGTGTTCGCGCCGAACCACAAGGGGATGGCGATGCCTGGGCCGGGGGAGCGGTGGGGGCATCTGCGCCGGCAGGTGCTGACGTCGCGGAACGTGCGGGGCGGTCTGGTGACGGACTGGCTGATGGGGGGTCTGAACTACCAGATCGAGCATCACCTGTTCCCGGGTGTTCCGCGGTGCAGTCTGCGTCGGTTGCAGCCGCTGGTGCGTGAGCACTGCGCGGCGGTGGGGTTGCCGTACGCGGAGACGGGGCTGGTGGAGTCGTACCGGCTGGCGCTGGGGCACATGCGTGAGGTCGGGGAGCCGCTGCGCTAGGGCGGGGCTATGCTCCGGGCCATGCCCGAGGGACACACGATTCACCGTCTGGCCGTCGAACATCAGCGGATGTTCGGCGGCCTCGCCGTTGCCGCGACGAGTCCGCAGGGGCGGTTCGCCGAGGGGGCGCGGTGGTTGGACGGGCGGGTGCTGTCCGAGGCGGACGCGCACGGCAAGCATCTGCTGCTGGGGTTCGACGATGACCGGATCCTGCATGTGCATCTCGGCATCTACGGCAAGTACGCGTTCGGGGAGGGGCCGGCGCCGGCCCCGGTCGGGATGGTGCGGCTGCGGCTGGAGGGCGGCGGGCACTATGCGGATCTGAGGGGTCCTAATACCTGCGAGCTACTCGAGCCGGGTGAGGTGAAGCTGCTGCGTGATCGGCTGGGGCCGGATCCGTTGCGGGGGGACGCCGATCCGGAGGCGGCGTGGCGGCGGATCAGCCGGGCGCGGACGCCGATCGCGGTGCTGCTGATGGATCAGTCGGTGGTGGCGGGGCCGGGGAACATCTACCGGGCGGAGGTGCTGTTCCGGCAGGGGATCGATCCGCGGCTGCCGGGGCGGCGGTTGAGCGCGCGGCGGTGGGCGGCGCTGTGGGACGACCTGGTGGGTTTGATGGCGGCGGGGGTGCGTGCGGGGCGGATCGACACGGTGCGGCCGGAGCATACGCCGGAGGCGATGGGGCGTGCGCCGCGGGTGGACGGTCATGGCGGGGAGGTGTACGTGTACCGGCGGGCGGGGCTGCCGTGCCTGGTGTGCGGGACGGCGGTGGCGTCGGGGGAGGTGGCGGGGCGGAACCTGTTCTGGTGTCCGGGGTGCCAGCCGCCGGTGGGGTGAGGGGGGACAGCCCCCCTTTTGATCTTGGGGTGTGCCTGATCGTGCGTGGTGGGGTGGCGGTTCTAGCGTTCGGGCATGGTTTCGACTCTGCGTAAGCGCATCGCTGTGGCGCTGGGGGTGGCGGCGTTGCTCGCCGCCGATGTGGCTCCGGCGGTGGCGCGGCCGGTGGGTTCTGTGGAGGGGTTGCGTCGCGATACCGAGGCGATCCGCGCTCTTGGTGTCAGTGGTGTGCAGGCCCGGGTGGTCGCGGCTGACGGCCGGCAGTCGGTCGCCGTCAGCGGGACCGCTGATCTGGGTACGGGCCGTCCGGTCTCTTCTGAGGGCTTCTTCCGTATGGCGAGCACGTCCAAGACGCTGGTCGCCGTGGTGGTTCTCCAGTTGGAGGCCGAGGGGCGGCTCTCTTTGGACGACAGCGTGGAGCGCTGGCTGCCGGGGGTGGTGCGGGGGAACGGGAACGACGGCGGCCGGATCACGGTTCGGCAGTTGCTTCAGCACACCAGCGGGATCCACGACGATCTGCCGGGGTACAGCACGCCGGGGGAGTACTACCGGCAGCGCTATGACGTCCATGAGCCTGAGGAGCTGGTGGCGCGGGCGATGGCTCATGCGCCGGACTTCGCGCCGGGGGAGGGCTGGGCGTATTCCAACACCGGTTATGTGCTGCTGGACATGGTCGTCGAGAGGGTGACCGGGCGGCGCGCCCATGAGGAGATCGGGGACCGCGTCCTGCGTCCGGCCGGGCTCGACCGGACGCGGTGGCTGGGGACGTCGCCGTCGTTGCCCCGGCCGCATGCCAGGGCGTACCAGTTCTTCGGTCCCGGTGCGCGGGTGGATGTCACCGATCAGGTGACGGTGGACTACGGGAACCTTTCGTGGGTGACGACGACTCGGGATGAGAACCGTCTGTTCCGTGTGCTGCTTTCGGGTCGTCTGCTGCCGGCGCGGCAGTTGGCGGAGATGAGGCGGACCGTTCCGGTGAGTGCGGAGGTCGAGCGGATGTGGCCGGGCGGCCGGTACGGGCTCGGTCTGGTCGAGCGTCCTTTGAGTTGCGGCGGGACGTACTGGGGCCATGAGGGTGGGGACGGCGGTTACATCACGCTCAACGGTGTGACCGGTGACGGGAGGCGGAGCGCGGTGGTGTCGATGTCGGAGGCGCGGGGGGACTCGCTGGAGCACGTCCTGGAGCAGGAGGGCGCGGCCAGTGCTCTGATCGACCGTGCGCTGTGCGCCGGGGGGTCTGGCGCTTCGTGAGCGTGGCGCGGGGGTCGGGCGCGGTGAGCTTGCGGACGCGTCGGCGGAAGTTGGTCGGCCCGGGATGATTCACACATGCCGGGCCGACTCTGGCGACGCCGCCTCAGGCCGGGGCGGTCAGGCGGATCGAGGCGAGTTTGGCCGGGTCGACGACGATGTGGATGCCGGTGATCCGGCCTTCGGTGACGGTGAAGGCGATGACGGAGAGGGGCGTTCCGTCGGCGCGCCACGACATGTGGCCGGGGATTCCGTTGACCAGGACGGGCCGGTGGCGGGCGGCTTCGCCGGAGAACATGCGGGCGCCGGCGGCGACCTCGGTGGCGCCGAGGGTGACGACGATGCCGCCGGGGGTGTCGACGGTCAGTTCCACGTCCGGGTCCAGGACGCGCAGGAGCGCCTCGAAGTCGCCGGTGACGGCGGCGGCGCGGAACGCGCGGACGGCCTCTCGGTGCTCGCGGCCGGGACCGGCCGGCCGGTCCGTGGCCTGGACCTTCCGGCGGGCGCGGCTGGCGATCATCTTGGTGGCGCCGGCGGTCTTGCCCAGGATCTGGGCGATGTCGCGGAACGGGACGGCGAACATGTCGTGCAGGACGAACGCCAGGCGCTCGCTCGGGGTGAGCGAGTCGAGCACGACGAGCAGGGCGAGGCCGACCGAATCGGCCAGCACGGCCTGCTCGTCCGGCGCGGGGTCGTCCGCGGGCGTCACCACGAGGTCCGCGTACTGCTGCCCGTAGGCGGCTTCGGGGTGGGCTTGGCGTGATCTGAGGACGTCCAGGCTGATCCGGCCGACCACGGTGGTCAGCCAGCCCGCGAGGTTGGCGATGGTCGCCTCGTCTTGGCGGACGAGGCGCATCCAGGCTTCCTGGACGACGTCCTCGGCGTCGGCGTGCGAGCCCAGCACGCGGTAGGCGACGGCGCGCAGCCGATCGCGCTGGGCTTCGAACGCTTCGGTCACGAGGCCGGACGGGTGGGCGGTCACGGCTTTCGCTGCTGACGCAGGGAGATTCGGTTGCCGTCCGGGTCCACTGCCTCGACGCGGATGCCGAACGGGTAGTCCACGGGTTCGGGGTCTGTGAAGGTGACGCCGCGCCGGCGCAGGATCTCGAAGTCCTCGCGCAGGTCGTCGGATTCGAGGATCAGCGGGCCGGGTGCGGCGTGCCGGTCGGCTTCACCCGGCTGTCCGGCGGCCGCCGCGTGCGACCACAGGATGATCTGCACGGGGTTGTCGGGGACGCCGACGGTGAGGAAGCGTCCGTCGGGGCCCGGGAAGTCGATCCGCTTCTGCAGGCCGAGCCCGTCGGTGTAGAACCTCAGCGCGCGGTCCTGATCGGTGACGTAGACCGTCACGTACATGATGTCGGTCAGCATCCTGTCCTCGTTTCGCTCGTCGGTGGGGCGGCCGTTCGTGTTCGGCCGTCACACCCATGACGAGTGCCGGCGGGAGGAGGTAACAGGGTGAGGGTGGTCGGTCTGGCCGTCGATTGCCGCGCTCGGCCTTCTCGTGGGGTTTCGTGTCGGGTGGTGGGTCAGGTCTGGTCGGGGGTGTAGCGGGCGGCGAGGGTGCGGGCGGTGGCGGCGATCATGGCGCGGAGGTGCGGGGGGTCGATGACCTCGACGTCGGCGCCGAGTTTGAGGAATTCGACGTGGGCGTGGCGGACGGATTCGATGGGGAGGGTGGCGTGGACCCAGCCGTCGGGGCCGGGCGGGGTGGCGGTGTCGAGGGCGGCGCGGGCCATGGTGGGCGGGAGGAGGATCGGGGCGCGGGTGAGGCCGTCGGGGGAGAGTTTGACGGTGGCGTGTTCGCGGTAGGCGTCGGCTTCGAAGCGTTCGGCGTAGGCGGCCCAGAAGGCGGCGAGGTCGAATCCGTGGGGGCGGTCGAAGTGGTCGGGGAGTGTGCGCAGGGTCAGGACGCGTGAGATGCGGTAGGTGCGGGGTTCGCGCGCGGTGTCGCCGGGTGTCTCGGCGGTGTCTGTGTCTGTGCCGGTGTGGGGTGGGTCGTCGGGGGCGGGGCGGGCGATGAGGTACCAGGTGCCGGCCTTGAGGACGACACCGAGGGGTTCCAGGTGGCGGGTGACCTGCTGGGGTCGGCGCCAGCGGCGGTAGAGCACCTCGATGCGGCGCTGGTTCCAGACGGCGTCGGCGGTGGCGTGCAGGTGGGGGACGTCGTCGGGGGTGCGGAACCAGCCGGGGGCGTCGAGGTGGAAGCGTTCGCGGATGCGGGAGGCGCGGGTGCGCAGGTCGGGTGGGAGGGCGGCTATGAGTTTGAGTTCGGCGGCGAGGACGTCGCCGAGGCCGAGCTGGGAGGCGGGGCCGGGGAGGCCGGACAGGGTGAGGGATTCGGCTTCGGTGGCGGTGAGGCCGGTGAGGCGGGTGCGGTAGCCGTTGAGGAGGCGGTAGCCGCCGTCGGGTCCGCGGTCGGCGTAGACGGGGACGCCGGCGGCGCTGAGGGATTCGACGTCGCGGTAGACGGTGCGGACGGAGACTTCCAGCTCGGCGGCCAGTTCCCGGGCGGTCATGCGTTCCCTGGTCTGCAGGAGCAGGAGGAGGGACAGCAGCCGGCTCGCGCGCATGGGTCCAGTGTGCCGGTGCCGTGGCCGTGCTGTGGCGCTGCCGGGTCAGCCCTGCAGGGCGTACTGCATGGGGCGGAACTTGGCGCGGGCTTCGGCGAGTTCGGCGTCGGGGTCGGAGTCGGCGACGATGCCGCAGCCGGCGAACAGGCGGGCGCGGGTGCCGTCGATCTCTGCGCAGCGCAGGGCGATGCCCCATTCGCCGTCGCCGCGGGCGTCGACCCAGCCGACGGGGCCGGCGTAGCGGCCGCGGTCCATGCCCTCGAGTTCGCGGATGAGGTCCATGGCGGTGTCGGTGGGGGTGCCGCAGACGGCGGGGGTGGGGTGCAGGGCGGCGACGACGTCGAGGACGGAGCGGTCGGCGGCCAGGCGTCCGCGCAGGGGGGAGGCGAGGTGCAGGACGTTGGGGAGGGTGAGGAGTTCGGGTTCGTCGGGGACGGTGAGGTGGGCGCAGAGGGGGGTGAGGGCGTCGCGGACCATCTCGGCGGCGTAGCGGTGCTCTTCGCGGTCCTTGGCGGAGGTGAAGAGGCGGGCGGCGCGGGCCTGGTCGTCGGCGGGGGTGTCGCCGCGGGCGGTGGTGCCGGCGAGGACGAGGGACTCGATGTCGCCGCCGGTGCGGCGGATGAGGAGTTCGGGGGTGGCGCCGACCATGCCGGCGCAGGAGAAGGTGTAGCAGCCGGGGTAGCGGGCGGCGAGGCGCTGGAGCAGGACGCGGGCGTCGATGGGGGTGTCGGCGCGGACGGTGAGGTCGCGGGCGAGGACGACTTTGCCGAGGTGGCCGGTGTTGTCGGCGGGGCGGGGCGGGGGCGGGGCGCCGGTACGGAGGTGGCCGCGGCGGATGCGGTCGACGGCGGTGGCGACGGCGTGCTTCCAGGCGTGTTCGGGGAGGGCGCCGTCGCTCCAGCGCAGGCCGGTGGGCGCCTGGGGCGGGTTGGCGAGGGTGAGGGGGTCGGTGTCGTCGCCGATGGTGGTGAGCCAGGCGTGGCCGTCGCGGCGGCCGAGGATGCGGCGGGGGATGATGAGGGTGGAGTCGGGGGATTTGGGGTCGAAGCCGAAGGTGCCGAAGGCGACGGGTCCGGAGCCGGGGGCGTTGACGGTGTCGTCGACGGCGGCGGCGCCGAACAGGTCGCGGAGCATGCGGGCGGCGGCGTCGAAGCGGTCGTGGCCGCCGGGGAGGGTGAGGCGGGCGGCTTCGCCCCAGCCGACGATTCCCTCGCCGTGGCGGATCCAGGCGAGCGCGGAGGGGTGCGGAAGCCGCGCGACGAGGTCGCCCGGGTCGGGGATCGGGACGGTGCGGACGGTGAGTCGGTCCGGTGCTGTCACGGCGAGCTTCACGTGAGCCACTGTACGCCAGATTTGAACCTGTTCAAACGGGCGGGGTGGCGGTGGGGGGTGAGGTGTGCGCCACACGGGCCCGGTCGTGCGTATGCCCGTCGGTCCCGTCCCCATGCGCGGGGACGGGACGCGGCGGCGCGGCCGGGCCGGGGTCAGCGGCGGGCGGCGCCGGTGAGCTTCCAGGCGGCGGGCAGCAGTCCGGCGGCCAGCAGGACCTTCAGCGCGTCGCCGGCCAGGAACGGGGTGACGCCCAGGTCGAGGGCCTTGGCGAGGTCGACGTGCAGGGCGGCCATCAGGTAGGGGACGCCGGCGGCGTACATGATGGCGGTTCCGGTGAGCATGGTGCCGATGGTGCGCAGCGGGGTGCGGTCGCCGCCGAGCTGGGCGAGGCGTCCGACGACGGCGGCGGCGGCGACGAAACCGATGACGTAGCCGAGGGTGGGGAACCCGGCGCCGGAGGTGCCGTCGGTGAACCAGGGGACGCCGGCCATTCCGGCGAGCAGGTAGACCAGCATGCCCAGGCCGGCGCGGCCGAAGCCGAGGGCGGCGCCGGTGAGCAGCACCGCGAAGGTCTGTCCGGTCACCGGCACGGGGGTGCCGGGCAGCGGGACCGCGATCTGCGCGGCGAGGCCGACGAAGGCGGCGGCGCCGATGACGAGCGCGGCGTCGCGGGCCAGCGAGCCGGGCAGCAGGTCGCCCAGGACGGCGGGACGCCGCCGGGCAGCGTGGGCAGTAGCCACAGATCCTCCCAAAACGGTTGTGTCAGGCCGAAACCTAGCGAACTGCTTTTCCGGAGTGGACGCCGCGGCCTACAGAAACGAGCGCCCCCGCTTTGTCGCCGCCTCCCGGCCGAGGTCGCCGCGCGGCTCGCCCGCGAGGTAGACCATGTCGGGCTCGCCGCGCGGCACCGGGACGGGCCTGGCCTCCACGGACCCGAACCGGTCCCGCAGCAGCGCCTCGAACGCGGGTGCGGCGCCCGCGCTCCACACCGCGAGCACGCCGCGCGGCGTCAGCAGCGCCGCGAGGGCGTCCAGGCCGGTGGCCGCGTACAGGCGGGCGTTGCCGGGGGTGACGGTCCAGTCGGGGCCGTTGTCGATGTCCAGGCACACCGCATCGAAGGGGCCCGTGCCGGGGGCGGCGACGTAGTCGAGCAGGTCGGCGCGTTCGACGGTGACGCGGGGGTCGTCCAGGGCGCCCCGGGACCAGGGCCGCAGCGCGGTGGCGTGCCAGGCGATGACGGCGGGCTCGCGCTCGACGACGGTGACGTGCTCCACGCCGTCGCCGGTGAGGGCCTCGACGAGGGAGAACCCGACGCCGAGGCCGCCGATGAGGACCCGCGCCGGCCCGCCGGGGCGCCGCGCGGCCGCGTCGAGGGCGGCGCGGACCAGCAGCCGCTCGGACTCGCCGTTGCGGGTGTCCATCAGGAACACGCCGTTGCTGATGATCTCGTAGTGGCCGCCCGCCCGGCGCAGCACCAGTTCGCCGCCCAGGCCGGCGGCGCGCTCGACCACCTCGGCCGGCGCCGCCGTTTCCGCGCGTGTGTCCGAAGCCGATCCCATGATCGCACCCTAGCCGCCGCGGGCCCCGGCCCGGACGGGTTCCCGCAGCCGGGCCGGGGCCGGCCGGGGCTGGGCGGGGGCGGCGCCGTCGGCTACGGTGCCGGGCATGCCCGACATCGAACGG
>NZ_JBEUPA010000159.1:0-18822 GCF_040492065.1 Actinomadura sp. NPDC000929
ACGCGGTCGATCTCCTCTTCGACGCTCACCGGAGGCCCGGGAGCGAAAGGGACGCCGCCGATGTCCAGCCAGTCGGCTCTCGACCGCGACCGCCGCGCACGACGGGTGCGCCCGCGCCCACTCGATCGCGACGCTGCCGGACCCGGCGCCCACGTCCCACAGCAGCTCGCCGGGCAGCGGCCCGAGGCGCGACAGCGTCACCGCCCGGACCTCCCGCTTGGTGATCTGCCCGTCGTGCTCGAAGGCGTCGTCGGGCAGCCCGGCGACGCGCGGCAGCGGGGCGGCGTCCGGGCCCGGCGCGCACTCGACGGCCACCACCGCGAGCGCCGAGGCGGCCGGATCCGTCCAGTGGGACGCGACGCCGTGCGCGACCGTCTCGCTCTCCGCGCCGAGGTCGCACAGGACGGTCATCCTGCTGGGACCGAAACCGCGCCCGGTGAGCAGCGCCGCCACGACCGCCGGGGCCTGCCGCCCCGCGCCGAGGACCAGCACGCGGCGGCCGGGGGCGACGACGGCGTTCAGCGTCTCCGCCGGGCGCCCGACGAGGCTGACGACCTCCACCCGCTCCAGCGGCCAGCCGAGGCGCGCGCACGCCAGCGACGCCGACGACGGGTGCGGCAGCACCCGCAGGCGCCGCGGGCCGACCAGCTCGGCGAGCGTGGAGCCGATCCCGTAGAACATGGGGTCGCCGCTCGCCAGGACGGCGACCGACCGCCCCGCGTACCGCTCGATCAGGCCGGGCAGAGCGGGGAGCAGCGGGGACGGCCAGGGCACGCGCTCGGCGGGGCCGTCCGGGACGAGGGCGAGGTGCCGGGCGCCCCCGAGCAGCACGTCCGCCGCCCGCAGCGCCGCGCGGGAGTCCTCCGCGAGGCCGTCCCACCCGTCGGCTCCGACGCCCACGACGGTGATGACACGCGCGTCCACTGGCCTCCTTGAGCGAAATGCGGCGCCAAGTCTACAACTGGCACACTTGGCCAGGTGAAGCGGCTTTTGATCATCGGCATCGGCGCGGGCGACCCCGACCACCTGACGTTCCAGGCGGCCAAGGCGATCGCCGCCGCCGACGTCTTCCTCGTCGTGGACAAGGGCGAGGCCAAGCACGACCTGGCCGGGCTGCGGCACGACCTCATCGCGGCGCACGGCCGGCACCCGTACCGGATCGTGGAGGCCCGCGACCCCGAGCGCGACCGGGACGCCGCCGCCTACGCCGCCGCCGTGGAGGACTGGCGGTCGCGGCGCGCGCGGATCTACGAGTCGTTCGTCACCGGTGAGCTGGCCGACGGGCAGACCGGCGCGATCCTCGTCTGGGGCGACCCCGGCGTCTACGACAGCACCCTCGCGGCGCTGGAGGAGGTCGGCGCCGAGTTCGAGGTCGAGGTGATCCCCGGCATCAGCAGCGTCTCGGCGCTCACCGCGCGGCACCGCGTCGGGCTCACGCGGGTGGGCCGTCCCGTCCACGTCACCACCGGGCGCCGCCTCGCCGCCGAGGGACCCACCGCCGACGACGTGCTCGTCATGCTGGACGCGCACTGCGCGTTCGCCGAGGCGGGCGACGGCTACCACATCTACTGGGGCGCCTACCTCGGCACGCCCGACGAGATCCTCGTCTCCGGCCCGGTCGCGGAGGTGGCCGAGGAGATCCGCGCCGTGCGCGCCGAGGCCCGCGCCCGCAAGGGGTGGATCATGGACACCTACCTCCTGCGGCGCGAGTCCCCGGCGCGCCCCTGACCGGCGCCGGCGGGCGTCAGGCCCTGAACGCGGCGCGCTCCTCGGCCGGGGCGGCCTGCCCGCCCGCGGCGGTGACCGAACGTCCCCGCCCGGGGATGGCCAGCGCGACGACCCCGGCGAGCAGCGCCACGCCGCAGCCGATCAGCAGACCGGCCCGGAAGCCGTCCTCGGACGGCAGCACGTGCCCGCCGAGGTCGATGGTCAGCTGGGACAGCACGACCCCGACCACGGCCGCCGACACCGAGGTGCCGACCGAGCGCATCAGCGTGTTGAAGCTGTTGGCCGAGGCGGTCTCCGACCGCGGCACCGCGCCCATGATGAGGGCGGGCATCGCGCCGTAGGCGAGGCCGACGCCCATGCCGCAGATCGCCGTGACGATCATCAGTCCCCACGCGGCGCCGATGAGCAGCGTGGACGACCCGTACCCGAGCGCGATCACCAGGCTTCCGGCGACCAGGGTGACCTTGGGCCCGCGGGCGGCCGACAGCCGCGCGCCGAGCGGGGAGACCGCCATCATCAGCAGGCCGGACGGCACCATCCACAGGCCCGCGGCGACCATCGACTGGCCGAGCCCGTACCCGGTCTCCTTCGGCAGCTGCAGCAGCTGCGGCACGATCAGCGCCTGGGCGTACATCGAGAACCCGATCACGACCGAGGCGGCGTTGGTGAGCAGCACCTGGGGGCGCGCGGTGACGCGCAGGTCGACCAGCGGGTCGCGGCTCCGCAGCTCCCACCAGCCCCACGCCAGCAGGACGACGACCGTGGCGGCGAAAAGGCCGATGGTCGTGCCGCTCGCCCACCCCCAGTCGGCGCCCTTGGAGACGCCGAGCAGCAGGCACACGAGGCCGGCGCCGAGACCGACCGCGCCCACGGTGTCGAAGCGGCCCCGTGCCTGGACGGGCGTGGCCGGCACCAGCAGGTAGATCAGCGTGGCGACGAGCGCGCTCAGCGCGGCCGAGCCCCAGAACAGCACCCGCCAGCTCGTGTTCTCGGCGATCAGGGCCGCGAGCGGCAGCCCGAACGCTCCGCCGATCCCCATCGACGAGCTCAGCAGCGCGATCGAGGACCCCAGCCGCTCGGGCGGCAGCAGGTCGCGCAGCGCGCTGATGCCGAGCGGGATCATGCCCATGCCGACCCCCTGCATGCCTCGCCCGACGACCATCGGGATCAGCGAGCCGGACAGCGCGCAGATCACCGACCCGCTGATCAGGGGCACCATGCAGACCAGCAGCATCCGGCGCTTGCCGTACAGGTCGCCGAGCCGTCCGATCATCGGCATGGCGACCGCGGAGGCCAGCAGCGTCGAGGTGACCACCCAGGTCGCGTTGGAGGGCGTGGTGTCCAGCAGCCGCGGCAGCTGGGCGATCAGCGGCACCACGAGGGTCTGCATGAACGCGGCGACGATGCCGCCCACGGCGAGAACGCCGACGATCCCGCCGGGTCGGACGGCGGGCGCGGACTCGTCCACGTGACATCCCTTCTGTCGGGTCGAGGAACTTGTGCACCATACATATGTTATGGTCGATGCACAACTTATGTACGGTGCATATCCCTGTGGTAGGCATGGGGGGCGAGCATCGAGGCAGGAGCGACCCGGGCGGAGCGCGTCCGGGAGAAGGACCGGCATGCACAAGCCCACGGATCTGATCGAGTACGAGACCATGCTGCTCGGGCGGCACAGCCTGGCCACCCGCCGCTCCCGGCGCGAGGGCGGCCTGCTGGAGCGCAGCGCCTACATCCTGCTCAGCCGCATCCGCATCGACGGCCCGATGTCGATCCGGCAGCTCAGCGAGGCGTTCGACCTGGACCCCTCGACGCTGAACCGGCAGACCTCGGCCATGCTGCGCGACGGCCTCGTCGAGCGCATCCCCGACCCGGCCGGCGGCATCGCCCGCAAGTTCCGCATCACCGCCGAGGGCGAGCGCCGCCTCGACAGCGAGCGCGGCCAGATCGTCGCCGGGATCGACAAGATCATGGCGGACTGGACGGCGGAGGAGGTCGAGGCCTTCGCCTCCTTCCTCCAGCGCTTCAACACCGACATCGAGCGCCTCGCCGGAAGTCCCTGGCCCCGCCCCTAGCCGGAGTGTCGGCAAGCTCCGGCCGCGCCGTTACCCTGGGGCGATGCGCCTCGGTGTGAACGTCCCCAATTTCGGCCCCGGCACCGACCCGGGCGTCCTACGGCAGTGGGCGCGGACCGTCGAGGGCCTCGGCTTCGACCTGCTGATGGTCTCCGACCACGTCGCGGTCACGGGCGACGTCGCCGCGCAGTACCCGGCCCCGTTCTACGAGCCGTTCACCACGCTCTCCTGGCTGGCCGGCGTGACCGAGCGGGTGCGGCTCGGCACCACCGTGCTGGTCGTCCCGTACCGGCATCCGCTGCTCGTCGCCCGCATGGCCGCCAACCTCAACGACCTGAGCGGCGGGCGGCTCGTCCTCGGCGTGGGAGTCGGCTGGGCCCGCGAGGAGTTCGCGGCGCTCGGCGTGCCCTTCACCCGGCGCGGCGCCCTCACCGACGAGCATCTGCGGGCGATCCGCGCCGCCTGGGAGGACGAGGGCGACTACCGCGCGGGGCGCATCCCCCTCTGGATCGGCGGCAACAGCGACGCCGCGCTCCGGCGGGCCGTGCGCATCGGCGACGCCTGGCACCCTCTGCGTTTCACCCTCCCCTGGCTCCGCGGCGCGCTGGAGCGGCTGAAGGCCGTCGCGGACGAGCAGGGACGTCCGGTGCCCGCCCTGGAGCCCCGCATCGCCCTGCGGGTGACGTCCTCCCCTGTCACCGGCCCCGACCGGCTCGCCGGCGAGGGGACCGTGGAGCAGGTCGCCGGCGACCTCGAGCAGTTGCGGCTGCTCGGCTCGGGCACGGTCCTCCTCGACCCCTTCAACGGCGATCCGGACGAGACCCTGCGCCCGGGCGACGCCTGGCGCGATCTCGCGGCGGTCGCCGCCGTGCACGGGGCGGCGGTCGCCGCCCCGGAGGCCGCCGGGTAATCCAGGAGATCGGGGACCGGGCATGGCCGGGGCCCGTCCACCCGGTTAACGATCAGTGAAGTTATCGCTCTCATCGCGGGACCCGGTCACGGCACGGCAGTAGGCTCGGCGCGAAACCAGCGCAGGTCGGAGAGGAACCGGGCCCTTGAGCGTGATCAATGTCGGGCAGGCGATCGTCCTCGGGATCGTGGAGGGCCTGACCGAGTTCCTCCCGGTCTCCTCGACCGGGCACTTGAAGATCACCGAGGGTCTGATGAACATCCCGGTGGACGACAAGTCCGTGGTCGGGTTCACCGCGGTGATCCAGGTCGGCGCGATCGCGGCGGTGCTGGTGTACTTCTTCTCCGACATCGTCCGGATCGTCAAGGCGTGGGGCGTCGGGATCGCCCGGCCGTCCGAGCGCTACCACCACGACTACAAGTTCGCCTGGTGGGTCATCTACGCCACCATCCCGGTCGTGATCGTCGGGGTCGCCGCCAAGCCCCTCATCGAAGGCCCGCTCGCCTCGCTGTGGGTGGTCGCCGGGTCCCTGATCGGCGGCAGCGCCGTGATGTTCGCCGCGGACCGGCTCGGCACGCACAAGCGCGGCGAGGACGACACGTCCCTCACCGACGCGATGCTGATCGGCTCCTCGCAGATCCTCGCCCTGCTGTTCCCCGGCTTCTCCCGCTCGGGCGCGACGATGTCGACCGGGCTCATGCTCGGCCTCGACCGGGTCGCCGCGACCCGCCTGTCGTTCTTCCTGGGCATCCCCGCGCTGACCGGCGCCGGCATCTACGAGCTGCCGTCCGCGCTCGGCTCGGGCGCCGGCGTCCTGCCGCTCGCGGTGGGCACGGCGGTGTCGTTCGTCGTGGCCTACGCCTCCATCGCCTGGCTGCTGCGGTTCGTGGCCCGGCACAGCTTCACCTCGTTCGTGGTCTACCGCATCGTCGTCGGCCTCCTGCTGTTCGGCCTCCTCGGCGCGGGAACGTTGAACGCCTGAGCCTCGCGGGGTATGCGGAAGACTGTCACGGTCCGCACGCCGGTGGGAGCACCGCGTGCGCGCACACCCCGCTGAGGAACGGAGCGCCGAGCATGAACGACGCGATGTGGGCCGGAACGGTCTCCATCACCGGGCACGGGAAGGACGAGCTGGAGGCGTACCTGGCGCGGCCGCTGGGCGACGCCCCGCGCGGCGGCGTCGTGGTGATCCACCACATGCCCGGCTACGACCCCGGCACCAAGGAGTTCGTCCGGACGTTCGCCGCGCACGGATACGCCGCGATCGCCCCGAACCTGTACTCGCGCGAGGGCGCGGGCGCGAGCCCGGACGACCAGGCCGCCGCCGCCCGCGCCAAGGGCGGCGTCCCGGACGAGCAGCTCGTCGGCGACGTCGCCGGGGCCGCCGCGCATCTGAACTCGCTCAACCACGCCAACGGCCGGGTCGGCGTGATCGGGCACTGCTCGGGCGGGCGGCACGCGTTCCTGGCCGCCTGCGAGCTGGACCTCGACGCGGCGGTCGACTGCTACGGCGCCTTCGTCGTCGACGACCCGCCCGAGGACTACCCGACCTCCGCCCGGTCGATCGTCTCCAAGGCGCCCGGCCTGTCGTGCCCGCTGCTCGGCCTGTTCGGCGAGGAGGACCGGTTCCCCGCGCCCGAGGAGGTCGCCGCGCTGGACGCCGAGCTGACCAGGCTCGGCAAGGAGCACGAGTTCCACACCTATCCCGGCGCGGGGCACGCGTTCTTCGCCGTCGAGCGGCCCGCCTTCCGTCCCGCCGCCGCCAAGGACGGCTGGGGGAAGATCTTCGCCTTCTTCGACCGCCACCTGGGCGCCTGAAAGGAGACCCTCATGTGCACCTACCAGACGGTGAAGATGGAACTGGACGGCGCGGCGAAAGGAGCGAACGGCTGGTTCACGGTGACCGGCGGCGCGGTCTACGTCGACCACCCGTACCACGCCTGCCACGAGCACACCGTGAACATCGACTTCACCAACGCCGGGGAGGGGCCGTCCGCGCGCGTCGCGGTCGAGCTGACGGAGGAGTCGGCGCTGGCGCTGATCGAGGCCATCCAGGCGGCCCTCGCCGCCGCCCCTCCCGGCCTCGCCTCGGCCGCCGGCTGAGATAGGGATTCACCTAGCGACATTTTAAGGAAAGGCCGAAACAGGCGAGACGCGTCCGTTTCCAGGTGAATTGGCGGCTTGGCGCCACGAACCCTTACGTTGGCTCCGTCGCTCATCGCATGCATGTCGTTACGGACATGTTCCATATCCCGCTTGGAGAGGACCTCAATGGAGATCCCGCTCGTCATCGACCCGGCCGGCAGCGACGTCCAGGGAGAGGCCGCGAAACTGCGGGCGCGGGGGCCGGTGACCCCCGTGGAGCTGCCCGGCGGCGTCGTCGCCTGGGCGGTGACCGGCCAGGAGCAGCTCAAGCGGCTGCTGGCCGACCCGCGGGTGTCCAAGGACCCGAACCTGCACTGGACGAAATGGATCGACGGCGAGATCGCGGAGGACTGGCCGCTGAGCCTGTGGGTCTCGGTGCGGAACATGTTCACCGCCTACGGCGACGACCACCGGCGGCTCCGCACGATCATCTCCCGGGCGTTCACCCCGCGCCGCACCGAGGCGCTGCGGCCGGACGTGGAGGAGATCACCCGGTCGCTGCTGGACGGCCTGGCCGCCGCCCCCGGCGGCCGCGCCGACCTGCGCGAGGCGTTCGCCTACCCGCTGCCCATCGAGGTGATCTGCCGGCTGTTCGGCGTCCCCGACGAGACCCGCCCCGCGCTGCGCCGCTGCGTGGACGGCGTCTTCAACACGGCGCTGACCTCCGAGGAGGCCTTCGCCAACCAGACCGAGATGTACGGCATCCTGCAGGACTTCGTGGCGTTCCGGCGCCGCGAGCCCGCCGACGACCTGGCCGGGGAGCTCATCTCCTCCCGCGACGAGGACGGCTCGCGGCTGAGCGAGCAGGAGCTGGTCGACACGCTGATCCTGATGATCTCCGCCGGGCACGAGACGACGGTGAACCTGCTCGACCAGGCGATCACGGCGCTGCTGACGCACCCGGAGCAGCGCGCGCTCGTCCGGTCCGGCGAGGTGCCGTGGGCGGAGGTCATCGAGGAGGCGCTGCGCTGGCAGGCGCCGGTCGCGAACCTGCCGCTGCGCTACGCCGTGGAGGACATCGACGTCGACGGCGTGACGATCGGGAAGGGCGAGGCGATCCTCGTCGCCTACGCCGCCGCGGGACGCGACCTCGCCCTGCACGGCGACGACGCCGACCTGTTCGACGTCAGGCGGACGAACAAGGAGCACATCTCGTTCGGGCACGGCGTGCACTACTGCGTCGGCTCCCACCTCGCGCGGCTGGAGGCCGAGATCGCGCTGCCGGCGCTCTTCGGACGCTTCCCGGACCTGGCGCTGGCCGTCGACCCCGCCGAGCTGCGGCCGGTCGAGTCGTTCATCTCCAACGGCCACCGGACCCTTCCGGTCGTGCTCGGCTCCTGAGCCCCCGCTACCCCTCGCGGCGCGCCCGGGCCCGGCGCTTGCCCTCGTGCATCGCCTGGACCCGGGCGATCGGGATCGTGTGGCCCTGCTCGACGAGGTCGGCGGGGACCGGCTGCGGCTCCGGCATGAGGCCGGTCCAGACGTCGCGGCCCGCGAGCAGGGCGGCGGCCGTGCGGATCGTGAAGTCCGAGGGCGCCACCCGGTCGAGGTCGTCCCAGGCGACCGGGAACGAGACCGGCGTTCCCGGCCGGATCCGCGGGCTGTAGGCGGCGACGACGGTCGCGCCGCCCGCGCGGGTCGAGTCGAGGAACACCTTGCCGCCGCGGTCCTCGCGGATGAACGCCGTCGTGACCAGGCCGGGGTCGAGCCGCTCGGCGCGGACGGCCAGGGCGCGCGTCGCGGCGGCGACGTCCTCGACGCGCGTGGCGCCGTCGAGGGGGGCGAACACGTGGACGCCCTTGGCGCCGCTCGTCTTGACGGCGCCCCGCAGGCCCGAGTCGGCCATCGCGCGGCGCACGAGGTGGGCGGCGGCGACCGCGTCGCCGAACGCGTCCGGGCTGGGCGGGTCGATGTCGAGCACCAGGTGGGTGGGCCTGTCCCATGTCTCGGCGCGCACGAGGGGCGGGTGGTACTCGACGGCGCGCTGGTTCGCGAACCACAGCAGGGTGCGGCGGTCGTCGCACAGCGCGTAGGACACCTCCCGCTGCGAGGTCGCCGCCCACACCGCCACCGTCCGCACCCAGGACGGCGTGTACTTCGGCGTGTTCTTCTGCATGAACGGCTTTTGGCCGCGCAGCACGCGCTTGACCGACAGCGGCCGGCCTTCGAGCTGCGGGACCAGGCATCCGGCGACGGCGTCCAGGTAGTCGACCAGGTCGCGTTTCGTCGCGTCCGCCCCCTCGAACAGGGGCTGGTCGAGGTTCGTCAGCCGAACCCCGTCACGCTCTTCATCGGCGCTCACCCCACCAGCTTCGCACGCGGGGCCGACAGCGCCGTGGGGTAGCGTCGCCCCCATGTACGTACCGGCGCATTTCTCGGCGGGCGACGCCGAGGTCAGGGAGCTGCTGGCCGGGTGCGGGGCCGCCGACCTCGTCACCGCCTCCCCGCGGGGGCTGGTCGCGACGTACCTGCCCGTCCTGTACGACCCGTCGGTGGGCGAGCACGGCGCGATGCTGGCGCATGTGGCGCGCAACAACGACCAGTGGCGCGAGCCCGCCGCCGGGGAGTCGCTGCTCATCGTCCACGGGCCGGACGCGTACGTGTCGCCGTCCTGGTACGCGTCCAAGGCCGAGCACGGACGGGTCGTGCCGACGTGGAACTATCTCACCGCCCACGTCTACGGCCGCCTCGTCGTGCACGACGACCCGGCGTGGGTGGAGTCGATGGTCCGCCGCCTGACCGAGCGCCACGAGCGGGGCCGCGCCCCGTCCTGGACGGTCGACGACGCCCCGCCCGCGTTCGTCGCCGGTCAGCTGCGAGCGATCGTGGGGCTGGAACTGCGCGTCACGCGCGTCGAGGCCAAGGCGAAGATGAGCCAGAACCGCCCCGAGGCCGACATCGCGGGCGTCGTCGCGGGTTACCGCGCCCAGGGCGACACGATCATGGCGGACGCGGTGGAAGCGGCGAAGGCGCGAGGCGAGGGGTAGCGCGGCGGGTCAGCGGGGGCGCCAGGGCGACTCGGCGGAGGTGGGGCGGGCGTCGGCCGCCACCCGGAGCGCGTAGGTGGGGGTCGGGGCGCCGTCCACGGGGCCCAGGTAGTCGTGGCCGGTCAGATGGCACCAGGCCGGCAGGTCGATGGGGGCCGCCGGGTCGGCGGCGATGAGGTGGACGACGGTTCCGGGCGCCAGGTCCGCGATGCGGCCGCGCAGTTCGAGCAGGAGGCGCACGCAGGAACGGTCGCCGCCGTCGATGACGATCGGGTCCGAGCTCATTCCCACCTCCGGGGTCCACGAGGCTTTCCGGCGTAGGGGGAAATATAGAGCTTTGGTGTGACAAGGGTGGTGGTCAGACCGGGCGAGCCCGTGCGCACCGCCGGGTTCGGGCCCTCCCCGGCGCCGACGGGCACGCTTTGATCAAAGATTTCCGCGCGGGTCATCCGGGACCGGGATCTGAGCGTCAAGTTCGTGTCCGGTGCGGCGGGACGGCGTCGGGGCGCGCGTCCTCCAAGGCGACAAAACAGGATCAATCGCTAGCGAACGGGTTCGTCGGCGATATGGATGAGGGAGGTCCTAGACTTGACTCTTTCTTTCAGGTTTCGTCCAGCTTTGGAGCTTACAGTCGCAGTGAAGTACCCCCCGTTGTCATCCAGGTGAGGAAATCGGCTTTGGGGCGAGTCATGGATCTCGGAGTGGGACGAGTGGAGCGCACGGAGACCTGCGGGACGCTGACGTTCCCGGACGAGGTCGACCTCAGCAACGGCGAGGCGGTCCTGGCGCAGGCCGTCCGGCTTCTGGACTCCGGGACGCCCGCCCTGATCCTCGACCTGACCGGCTGCACGTTCTGCGACTCCAACGGGCTGAACGTGATCACGCGGTCGCAGATGCGGGCGACCGAGCTGGGCGTGCCCATGTGGGTGGTGCTGCCGCCGCGCGGGATCGTCCGCCGGGTGTCGGAGGTGGCGGGGCTGCAGCGCCGCGTCGCCATCGCCCCGGACGTGGCGACGGCCCGCGAGGCGCTCTCGGCGTCCGCGAGCGGGTAGCGCCTCAGCGCTCCAGGGCGCGGTCGATCCACTCGTCCGCGACGCCGAGGAGCAGGTGGCCCGCGCCGAGGATGCTGGCGTCGCGGCCCGCGCGGGAGGTCGCGATCTCCAGGTTGCGGGTGGCGAGCGGCAGGCAGCGCTCGTAGATGACGCCCCGGATCGTCGCGACGAGCGGCTCGGCGTTGGACAGGCTGCCGCCGATGACGAGCGCGTCGGGGTTGAAGAAGTTCACGAGCGCGGTCAGCACGTCGCCGATGAGGCGCCCGGCCGTGCGCACCGCGCTGGTCGCCTGGGGGACGCCGTCGACGACGAGGTCGACGATCCGGGACGGGTTGTCGGCCTCGATGCCCTGGGCGGCGAGGGACGCGGCGAGGGCGGCGCCGCTGGCGTGGGCCTCCAGGCAGTCGGGGTGGCCGCAGGAGCAGTCGACGGTGGCCTCGGACAGGATCCGGACGTGGCTGATGTCGCCCGCCGCGCCGCGCCCCCGGTGCAGCCGCCCGTCGACGATGACGCCGCAGCCGATGCCGCTGCCGAGTTTGATGACCATCACGTTGTCGAGGGACGGCCATGACCCGCGGTGCTCGCCGACGGCCATGAGGTTGGCGTCGTTCTCGACCAGGGCCGGGACGCCGGCGCCGCCGGCCACGTAGTCGCGGACAGGGAAGTCGTTCCAGCCGGGCATGCGCGAGGGCGAGACGACCTGGCCCGTCGCCGGGTCGACCGGACCGGGCAGCCCGATCCCGACGCCGCGGACGGGGACGTCCCCGAGGCCGTGCTCGCGGGCGAGGGCGTGCAGGCTGCGCAGGACCGCCGCCAGCGTCTCCTCGGGCCCGAGGGCGATGTCGCACGCGAGGTCGGACAATGCGAGGGGCGTACCCGCGAGGTCGGCGACCGCGAGGCGGGCGTGGTGCGCACCGAGGTCGGCGACCAGGTACACGCCCGCCGCGCGGGCGAGCCGAAGGCGGCGGGGCCGCCGGCCCCCGCGCGAGGCCCCGGCGCCTTCCTCTGCGAACAGGCCGGCCTCGATGAGCTGCTCGACCCGCAGCGAGACGCTGGAGGCGGCGAGGCCGGAGAGCCGGGCGAGCTCGGCCCGCGACTCCGCCTGGCCGGTCGCCACCAGCCGCACGAGTGCCGCCGGTCCGTCGTCTCTGCTGTTACGCACCCCAGATAGATAGCATGCGCGAACTTGATACGGCAACGCGTTGACTTACGTCGATTTGACGCTCTATCGTCCTCTTTGACTTCGATATCGAAGGAAGTTGGGACGTAGGTGACCGAATGATCGAGGTTCGCGGCCTGTACAAGCGCTTCGGCGACCACACCGCCCTGCGCGAGGTCGACCTGGACGTGGCCCGCGGCGAGGTCGTCGTGGTGATCGGCCCGTCCGGGTCGGGCAAGTCGACGCTGTGCCGGTGCCTGAACCGGCTGGAGACGCCGGACGCGGGCGTCATCCGCATCGACGGTGAGGAGCTGCCCGCGGAGGGCCGCGCCCTCGCCCGCCTCCGCGCGGACGTCGGCATGGTCTTCCAGTCGTTCAACCTGTTCCAGCACAAGACCGTCCTGGAGAACCTGACGCTCGCGCCCACCCGGGTGCGCGGCGTCTCGCGCGCCGAGGCCGAGCGGACCGCGCGCGAGCTGCTCGACCGGGTCGGCATCGGCGAGCAGGCGGGCAAGCTGCCCGCGCAGCTGTCCGGCGGCCAGCAGCAGCGCGCCGCGATCGCCCGCGCGCTCGCCATGCGGCCGAAGGCGATGCTGTTCGACGAGCCGACCTCCGCGCTCGACCCGGAGATGGTCGGCGAGGTCCTCGACGTGATGACGGGCCTCGCCCGCGACGGCATGACGATGGTGGTCGTCACCCACGAGATGGGCTTCGCCCGCCGGGTCGCCGACCGCGTCGTGTTCATGGCGGACGGCGAGGTCGTGGAGACCGCGACGCCGGCCGCCTTCTTCGACTCCCCCGCCAGCGACCGGGCCCGGGACTTCCTGGCCAAGGTCCTCAGCCACTAGTGCGACCCCGGCGCGCCGCCCATGGCGCGCCACCCGAGAAAGGTTGATGATCATGGTGCGTACCCCTGCGGGGATGCGGCGGGCGGCGGTGGCCGCGGTGGCCGCGCTGTCGCTGACGGGCCTGGCGGCCTGCTCCGGCGGCGACTCCGACTCCGCGGTGCCCGGCTCCGGCGGCGGCAAGGGCGACGACCTGGCGGCCTCGGCCCCGGTCGCCGCGAGCCTGCCCGCCGGCTCCACCATGGAGAAGATCAAGCAGCGCGGCGAGCTGGTGGTGGGCGGCTCGCTGGACGCGCCCCTGCTCTCCCAGCAGAACCCGGCGACCAAGAAGGTCGAGGGGCTGGACGCCGACTTCGGCCGGCTGCTCGCCAAGTACATCATCGGCAAGCCCAACGTGAAGATCGTCAACTCGGCGTCGGAGACCCGCGAGGCGCTGCTGTCCAACGGCACCGTGGACGTGGTGTTCCAGACCTACAGCATCACTCCGGAGCGCGCCAAGCAGGTCGCGTTCGCCGGGCCGTACTACAGCTCCGGCCTGGTCATCGCCACCAAGAAGGACGAGACGGGCATCAAGACCCCGGCCGACCTCAAGGGCAAGACCGTCATCGCGGGCGCCAACACCCCGGCGATCCCGGCCATCAAGAAGGCCGCCCCCGGAGCGAAGATCGTCACGTTCGGCAGCGACCCCGAGTGCGTGCAGGCCCTCAAGCAGGGCCGCGGCGACGCCTACGTCCAGGACGAGGCCGTGCTGCTCGCGACCGCCAAGCAGGACCCGTCGATCCAGATCCAGGGCAAGCCGTTCACCAGCGACCCGTACGGCATCGGCCTCAAGCACGGCGACGCGCAGATGAAGCAGTTCGTCAACGACTGGCTCAAGCAGATCCAGCAGTCGGGCCTGTGGGCGAAGGTCTGGAAGAACTCGATCGGGACGGTCGTGCAGGGCGAGGCGCCGCAGCCGCCCGCGATCGGCTCGGCCCCGGGCTCGGAGTGAGCGGAGGCCCCGCCCTGTCATGAACGTCATCACCGACCACCTCGGGGAGTTCGGCGACGGCCTGCTGCTCACCGTCGAGCTGACGCTGCTGGCCCTCGCCGGAGCCCTCGTGACCGGGACCGCGGTCGCCGCGATGCGGGTCAGCCCGGTGCGCGTGCTGCGCGCCGCCGGGATGGCCTACGTCGAGGTGCTGCAGAACATCCCGCTGCTGGTGTGGCTCGTCATCGCCGTGTTCGGGCTGCCCGAGATCGGGGTGATCGCCGGGCTGTTCACCACCTCGGTCGTCGTGATCGCCCTCTACCAGGGGGCGTACACGGCCGAGGCGATCCGCTCCGGGATCAACGCGGTGCCGGCCGGGCAGGGCGAGGCCGCCCGCGCGCTCGGGCTGACGTTCGTCCAGTCGCTGCGGCTGGTCGTCCTGCCGCAGGCGCTGCGGACGGTCGTCCAGCCGCTCGGCAACATCGCGATCATGACGCTGATGAACACGGCGCTGGCCGCCGCGGTCGGCGTGGTCGAGCTGACCGCCGCCGCGAACCGGGTCAACCTCGCCGAGGCTCAGCCGATCTGGATCTTCGTGACGGCGGGCCTGGCCTACATGGCGCTGTCGGCGGTCTTCGGGCTGGTGACCGGCGGCCTGGAACGGAAGCTGGCGATCCTGCGATGAGCTCCCCGCGCCTGCTGTTCGACGAGCCGGGCCCGCGCGCCCGGCGCCGCATCCGGATCGCCACCGCGCTGACCCTGCTCGGCGGTGCCGTCCTGGTCGCGCTCGCGCTGCGCCAGTTCGGCGAGAACGGCCAGCTCGCCGCCGACCGGTGGCGCCCGTACGGGACGTGGCCGATGTGGCGGTACCTGCTGGAGGGACTGCGCTCCACGCTCTACGCCGCGGTCGTCTCGATCGCCCTCGCCATGGCGGCCGGGGTCGCGCTCGCGCTCGGGCGGCTGTCGCCGGCGCGGTGGCTGCGCGTCCCGTCCGCGGCCTACGTCGAGATCGTCCGGACGGTCCCGGCGCTGCTGCTGGTCTACGTCGTGCTGTTCGCGCTGCCGAAGTACGGCCTCGACCTCCCGCTGTTCTGGAAGCTCGTCGTCCCGCTGTCGGTGTCCAACGCCGCCGCGTTCGCCGAGATCTTCCGGGCCGGGATCCGGTCGGTGGAGCGCGGGCAGCTGGAGGCGGGGCTCGCGCTCGGCCTGACCCGGGGGCGCGCGATGCGGCTGGTCGTGCTGCCGCAGGCGGCCCGGCGCGTCCTGCCGTCGCTGGTCAGCCAGTCCGCCGGGCTGCTGAAGGACACCTCGCTCGGCTACGTCGTCAGCTACGCCGAACTGCTCTACAGCGGGAAGGTGCTGGCGAACTACAACCACCTGCTCATCCAGACCTACCTGGTGATCGCGCTGATCTACCTGGTGATCAACGCGTCGCTGGCCAAGCTCGCGCGGACGCTGGAGGCGCGGCAGCGGACCCGTCCGTCCCGCGCCGTCCGCGAGGCCGCCCCGGCGGCGCGACCGTGAGGATCGACATGTACGAAGCACTGGCCGAGGTCGTGCGCAACGGCTTCGCCGAGAGCCGCCACTACGGCAGCGTCGCCGGGCTCGCCCCGGACGGCTCCCTCGCCCACGCGCGGGGCGCCGTCGAGGAGACGGTCCTGCCGCGCTCCACGACCAAGCCGTTCCAGGCGCTCGCCTGCCTGAAGGCGGGCGCGCCGCTGCGCGGGGAGCGCCTCGCGATCGCGGCGGGCAGCCACACCGGCGAGGACTTCCACGTCAAGGCCGTCGAGGGGATCCTCGCGGACGCGGGCCTCGGCGTGGAGGCACTGCGGTGTCCGCCGTCCTGGCCCGAGGACGAGGCGACCAGGAACGCGCTGGTCAGGGCGGGCGAGAGCGAGTCGCGGGTGCGGATGAACTGCTCCGGCAAGCACGCCGCCATGCTCGCCGCGTGCGCCGCCAACGGCTGGCCGCTCGACACCTACCTCGACCCGTCGCACCCCCTGCAGCAGCTGGTGCGGCAGGTGATGGCCGACTGCGCCGGGGAGGACCCCTCCCCCGTCGCGATCGACGGGTGCGGCGCGCCGCTGTTCGGCCTCACCCTGACCGGCCTCGCCCGCGCCGCGCGGTCCCTCGTCCTGACCGAGGACGCCCGCCCGGTCGCGGACGCCATGCGCGCCCACCCCGAGTACGTGGGCGGGACCGGGCACGTCAACACCGAGCTCATGCGGGCGCTGCCCGGCTCGGTCGCCAAGGGCGGCGCGGAGGGCGTGCTCGTCGCCGCCACCGCCGAGGGCCGCGCCGTCGCGGTGAAGGTCATCGACGGCAGCCCCCGCGCCACCACCGCCATCGCGCTGCGCGCGCTCGCCGCGCTCGGCGCCGACACCACCCAGGCCGACCCGCTGGGCGCCGTCCCCGTCCTCGGCGGCGGGCGCCCGGTGGGCGAGATCCGCACCATTCCGGAAGGACGTCCGTGAGCCTCACCTACGAGATCTGCATCGACAGCGTCGCGGGGGCCGTCGCCGCCGAGAAGGCGGGCGCCCACCGCGTCGAGCTGTGCGCGGCGCTGTTCGACGGGGGGCTCACCCCGACCCTGGGCACCGTCCGCGCCGCGCTCGCCGCCGTGTCGTCGATCAGGGTGCACGTCATCATCCGCCCGCGCGGCGGCGACTTCATCTTCGACGAGCACGAGGTCGCGGCGATGGAGCACGACGTCGCGCTGGTCCGGGAGGCCGGCGCGCACGGCGTGGTGATCGGCGCGCTCACCCCGGAGGGGACGGTCGACCGCCCGGTCGTCGAGCGGCTCATGGCGGCGGCGGGCGGGCTGCCCGTCACCTTCCACCGCGCCTTCGACATGGCCGCCGACCCGTTCGGCACGCTGGACGTCCTCGCCGGGCTCGGCGTGGCCCGCGTCCTGACGTCCGGGCAGGACGCGACCGCGCTGGAGGGCGCGCCGCTGATCGCCGAGCTGGTGCGGCACGCCGGGGACCGCGTCATCGTGATGCCCGGCGGCGGCGTCACCGACCGGAACGTCGCGCGGGTCGTGGCGGAGACCGGCGCCCGCGAGATCCACTTCGCCGCGCTCAGCGAGGAGCCGAGCCCGGCCGTGCACCGCAACCCGTACCCGTTCATGGGCGGGGAGCTGCGCAGGCCGGAGTACCAGCGCCTCGTCACGACGTCCGGCGGCATCGCCTCGGTCATCCGCGCCGCCGGCTAGCGCGCCGCCCGCCGACGCCCGCGGGCGCCGTCCGCCTCCCCCCGTGAGGGAAGGGTCAGGGCTTGCGGGCGACGGCGGCGTAACCGGCCACCTCGGCGGGCTCGCCCCAGGGAGTGTGCTCGGGACGCCACCTGGACATGGAGACGACTCCGGGGTCCAGGAGTTCGAGGCCGTCGAAGAAGCGGGTGACGGCCGCGCGCGTGCGCGGCACCATTGGATTGGCCGACCTCTCGTTCCAGTCCTGCTGCGCCTCGGCCTGGGCGGTCTCCCCCGCGTCGAAGTCCAGGGTGGCGTGCGTCATCACCAGGTGACTTCCGGACGGCACGGCGTCCAGCAGCACGTCGAGGACGTGGCGGGCCTCGCCGTCGTCGTGGACGAAGTGCATGATGCCCAGCAGCATGATCGCCACCGGCCTTCCGAAGTCGAGCGTCGCGGCGGCCTTCGCCAGGATGTCGCCCGGTTCGCGCAGATCGGCGTGGATGTAGTGGCAGGCGCCCTCGGGGCTGCTGCTGAGCAGAGCCCGCGCGTGGGTCAGCACCAGGGGATCGTTGTCCACGTAGACGATGCGCGCGTCCGGCGCCGCGCGCTGCGCGACCTCGTGGGTGTTGTCCATGGTCGGCAGGCCGGTGCCGATGTCGAGGAACTGGCGGACGCCGGCCTCGCCCGCGAGGTGGCGGACGGACCTGCCGAGGAACGCGCGGTCGGCGAGGGCGATGTCGACGATCTGCGGGAACACGGCCCGGAACCGCTCGGCGGCCCGCTGGTCGACCTCGTAGTTGTCCTTCCCGCCGAGCAGATGGTTCCAGACCCGCGCCGAATGCGGCACGTTCGTGTCGATCTCCGGTCCCTCGGCCACGGCGGCACCTCCACGATCTTCGGTTTCCGCCCAACCTAGCGCCGCGACGAGCCGCCCGGCCACCGGTCCGCCCCGCACCGCGCGGGCGCACCGCGGTCGGGCGGGCGCACCGCGGTCGGGCGGTTCTTTACTTGATCTTGTGGCTCCAGGGATGCCGGGGAGTTGCGGACGGGGCATGGATGTCTGCGACCGGTACCGGACGGCACCACGGACCGGGCCGGGACGGCATGACGAGCGGGAGCGGGGCACATGCAGGTGAAGCTGGAGGCGGAGCTCGGCCGCATCCCGATCGACGACGTGGCGCCGGTGGTGGGGTGCGGCCGGTGGCCGGCGAAGGCGGTGGTGGGCGAGACCGTCGAGGTGTCGGCGACGGTGTTCCGGGAGGGGCACGAGCGGCTGGGCGCGGCGGTGGTGCTGCGGACGCCGGACGGCGAGGAGCTGCCGCCGCAGCGGATGAGCGAGGTCGGGGTCGGGCTGGACCGGTGGTCGGCGCGGGTGACGCCGACGGAGATGGGGTCGTGGTCGTTCCGGGTGGAGGCCTGGGGCGATCCGATCGCGCACTGGCGCCACGACGCGCAGATCAAGGTTCCGCGCGGCCAGGACGCCGAGCTCATGTTCGCCGAGGGCGCCGCGTTGTTCACGAGGGCGGCGCGCGAGGCGCCGTCGAAGGACCGCCGCGTCCTGACCCGCGTCGCCCGGCTCCTGGCGGACGAGGACGAGGACGCCCTGGATCGTCTCTCCGCCACCGCGGATCAGACCGTGCTGAACGTGTTGGAGCAGTACCCGTTGCGGGATCTGTTGACGGTCAGTGACTGGTATCCGCTGGTAGTGCACCGGCAACGAGCCCTGTACGGGGCCTGGTACGAGTTCTTCCCCCG
>NZ_JBEUPA010000160.1:0-18422 GCF_040492065.1 Actinomadura sp. NPDC000929
GCAGGTTCGCCGCCGGGTCGGAGCCGTCCGCCGCGGGCGCCGGGGGCGCCGCCGCGGCGGCCAGGGCCGGGGCGGGTTCGCGGGCGGGCCGGGTGGCGCGCGCGCCGGTGCTCCTGGGCGCGCTGCGGATGGACTCCGCCAGGGTTCCCGCGCCGGCGGCGCCGACGGAGTGGGTGACGAGCTGGCGCGGGATCAGCACGACGACGCCGACGCCGCCGCGCGAGGACGGCCGGAAGTTGACGCGCAGGCCGTGCTTGCCCGCCAGCCGCCCGACCACCGCGAGGCCCAGCCGGGTGCCGGGCAGCGACGTCAGGTCGGCGGCGTCGGAGACCAGCCGCTCGGCGCGCTCCCGCTCGCGCTGGCGCATCCCGAGCCCGCTGTCCTCGATCGTGATGACGATCCCGGCGTCCTCCTCCTCCGCGTAGACGTGCACGGCCGAGCCGTGCGGGGAGAAGTTGGCCGCGTTGTCCATCAGCTCGGCCAGCGCGTGCATGACGCCCTCGGCGGCGAAGCCGGCGATGGCGGCGGTGCTGGTCGAGTGGTACTGGACGCGCTGGTAGGAGGCGATCCGCCCCATGGCGCCGCGGATGACGCTCTCCAGCACGATGGGCTTGGTCCAGCGACGCCCCGAGCGCCCGCCGCTGAGCAGCGCGATGCTGTCGGCGAGGCGCCCCATCTGGGAGACGTGGTGGTCGAGGTCGAGCAGGTCGCCGAAGACGTCGTCCTCGCTGTAGCGGTCCTCCAGCTCCCGGAGCTGGGCGAGCATGCGGGTCGTCTGCGCCTGGATCCGCGCCGCCGCGGCGGCGGAGGCCGCCATGGCCGCCGCCCGGGTGCGCTCCCCGGCGGCCACGTCGTCGGCGAGCGCGCGCAGGAGCCGGTCGAGCGCGGCGTGCGCGGGCGCCGGGAACTCGGCCAGCACGGACGCGGCCGAGGCGCGGTCGCCGCGGATCCGCTCGATGAGGACGGGCAGCGTCGAGTCGGCGAGCCGGTCGACCTCCTCCTCCAGGGCGGCCAGCTCGGCCTCGGCCCGGGACGCGTGCCGCTCGCTCGCGGCGACGCCCTCCGCGACCAGGCG
The DNA here is from genome assembly GCF_040492065.1 of Actinomadura sp. NPDC000929. Classification (NCBI taxonomy): domain Bacteria; kingdom Bacillati; phylum Actinomycetota; class Actinomycetes; order Streptosporangiales; family Thermomonosporaceae; genus Actinomadura; species Actinomadura sp. NPDC000929. Next base: position 1,076 of record NZ_JBEUPA010000160.1, read on the forward strand.
CACCAGGCGGCCCAGCAGGTGGTTCGGGACGGCCTGCAGCTCGGTCAGGGTCTCGTCCGGCGAGGCTCCGGCGTGGAGCCGCTCGATCAGCGCCGGGAGGGGACCGTCGACCAGCTCGTGGAGCCGGCGCTCCAGGAGGTCGCTCTCGCCCTCGACCCGGGCCAGCCGGGCGCGGGCGGCTCGCGCGCACTCGGCGTAGTAGGCCGCGGTCCCGGCGAGGAGGCTCACCAGGAGCGTCCCCGCGCCGCCGCCCACGGCGACGACGGTCCGCGAGCCCTGGTCCACGGCCAGAAGTGCTCCGAGCCAGGCGCCGCCGCCGACGATCGCCACGATCAGCCAGACCCAGAAGGCGCGTTCCAGCGCGGCGCGCTCGGTGGGTGCTCGATCCGCTCCCGTTGCCATCCCTCTCGTCCCTGTGAGCGTCGGTGACTGGTGTGCAGGACTCCTCGACCCACTGCACGGTGGTCATATCGGTATAAGGCGTGACAAGGATGCACCAAAATGCCGGGGGCACACAGGTGATCACAGAAAATGGTCGTTCCGTCCCGGTCCGGCGGCCTCGGCCGCCGGACCGGGACGGGCCGTCAGGGCCGGACGGGGCCGAGGGCGACCGGCAGGCTGAGCGGGCCGACGGTGAAGAACGACGGCGAGTAGGGGACGTCGTCCGGGTCGACGGCGAGGGAGAGCTCCGGCAGCCGCCGGTACAGAGCGGCGAGCGCCAGCCGGCCCTCCAGGCGGGCCAGCGACGCGCCGATGCAGTACCGGGGGCCATGGCCGAACACGAGGCGGGCGTTCTGCTCCCGGGTGATGTCGAAGCGGTCGGCGTCCTCGCCGTGCTCGGCCGGGTCGAGGCCGCTCGCCTGGTAGACGACGCCGACGGCCTGGCCCTTGGGGATCCGCACCCCGGCGATCGTCACGTCGTCCGCGGTGAAGCGGAAGCTGGTCATCATGACCGAGTGGCGGTAGCGCAGGGTCTCCTCGACCACGTCGTCCCAGCGGTCGCCGGCCTTGGCCAGTTCGAGCTGGTCGGGGTTCTGGGACAGCGCGATGATGGCGTGCCCGAGGAGGTGGACGGTGGTCTCGTGGCCGGCGATCAGCATCAGCCACAGCACGCCGACCAGCTCGTCGGTGGTGAGCTTGTCGCCCTCGTCGCTGGCCTGGACCAGGCCGGTGGTGAGGTCGTCGCCGGGAGTCCGGCGCTTGTTCTCCACCAGCTGGTGCAGATAGGCCTGAAGGGCGTTCTGCGTCGCGAACGCCTTTTCCGGCGGAGTGGTGTGCGCCAGAAGCGCGGCGGTCCACTCGCGCACGCGGGGCCGGTCCTCGGTGGGGACACCGAACAATTCGCAGATCACCCAGATGGGCAGTGCCTCGGTGAAGGCGGGAACGATGTCGACGACGTCCCCCGCGGTCACCACGTCGTCGAGCAGGCCCTCCACGATCTGCCGGACGCGCGGCTCCAGCGCCTTCACCCGCGCGGGCGTGAACGCCTTGCCGACCAGGCCGCGCAGCCGCCGGTGGTCGGCGCCGTCCTTGGTGGACAGGTGACCGCCCTCGACGATGGCGCGCAGCGGCCAGTCCTCGGGGATCGACCCGTCGTGCAGCGCGGGCCAGTGCTCCGGCTCCCGCAGGAAGGTCCGGTTGTCCCCGGCGAGGATCTCCCGGACGGCGTCGTGGGTCAGCGCCAGGTAGGCGGGCACGCCGCCGGGGAACTCCACCTCGACCACGGGAGCGATCTCCCGCAGCCGCAGGCACGTGTCGAGCGGGCTCTCGTCCGCGGCGGGAAAGGGAGGAAGGGGGCTCGTCGTCATTCTGTCCCATTCGGAGATGAGGTAAGTGACAGAGGGCCCATCCTTTCCCCCATGATCACCTCGCGGCAAGATATTCACGAATTAGGTGTTATTTCGATCGTGTGGTACTCGCGCCGCGGAGGGGGGCGGAGCGGCGCCGCGGGACGCGGAGGCCGCGCACGCGGCGGCGCTCCGACGGGCCGCGTCAACCCGGCTGACCCGTGTGTTAACAAACCATCCGAACGTGTTACCTTGTGTGGCGCCCGGCCTCCGCGACAGCCCGTCGCGCGCGCCGGCCACGGGAGGTTCCGGATGGTCGAGCAGGGCGGAGGCGCGCGGGGACCGGAGCGGCGCCGGCAGGACATCGCCGACATCGTCCTGTCCGCCGGCTCGGTCTCGGCCGCCGGGCTCGCCGAGCGCTTCGGCGTCAGCCTCATGACGATCCACCGCGACCTCGACGAGCTCGCACGCCAGGGCGTCGTCCGCAAGCACCGCGGCGGGGTGACCGCGCAGCCGTCCGGAGTGTTCGAGAGCAGCGTCGCCTACCGGATGAAGTCGATGCGGCCCGCGAAGGACGCCGTCGCCGCCCTGGCCGTCGAGATGATCGAGCCGGGCATGGCGGTCATGCTGGACGACTCCACCACGGCGCTGGCGCTGGCGCGCAGGCTGGCCGGCGTGGCCCCCCTGACGGTCGTCACCAACTTCCTCCAGGCCGTCAACCTGCTGTCCGCCGAGCGCGACATCCGGCTGATGGCGCTCGGCGGCGACTACGACCCGCTGCACGACTCGTTCCTCGGCGTCTCGTGCGTGGACGCGATCGAGGCGCTCAACGTGGACCTGTGCTTCGTGTCGACCTCCGCGGTGTCCGGCGGGTTCGCCTACCACCAGGAGCAGCGCATCGTCTCGGTGAAGCGCGCGATGCTCGGCGCGGCGGCCCGCAGCGTGCTGCTGATCGACCATTCCAAGCTCAGCCGGGTGGCGCTGCACCGGGTGGCGCCGCTGTCGGCGTTCGACCGCGTCATCGTCGACGACGGCGCCGGGGCCGACGCGCTGCGCGAGCTCGACGAGCACAAGGTGGCCTACGAGCTGGCGACCGCCTGACGGCGGTCCCCCCGGTCACGGGCGCCGGCGAGTCCCTCGGACGCGCCGGCGACGGCGTTCCCCCCACCGGTTTGGTACGGCCGAAATCGACCGGATCCTGCACCTTGACACCCTGTTCGGCACCCTCCTACTCTCAAGCTCACATTTTTTAACGTTAACTTCACAGCCCACCTTGTTGGGATTGCGATCGGAGTGGGTGAGTGACGGGTTCCCTGGGCCGAGGTCTCGCGCCGTACGGCCTCCGCTGCGACCACCGGGCGGAGCCGCTCGGGGTCGACGAGCCCGCGCCGCTTCTGTCGTGGCGGCTGGCCTCCGGCCGGCGCGGCGACGCGCCCGCCGGTTTCCAGGTCCGGGTCCACGCCGACGACGGCGCCCGGGTCTGGGACACCGGCGCCGTGGCCGACCCGTCCGCCGTCTCCGTCCGCTACCGCGGCCCCGCCCTGCGGCCCCGCACCCGCTACCGCTGGACGGTCACGGTCACCGACGCGGCCGGCGCCTCCTCGCGGGAGGAGTCCTGGTTCGAGACCGGGATGCTGAGCCCGTCCGCGTGGTCGGCCGCCTGGATCACGCACGACCCGTCCGTCCAGGACGTCGTGGACGCGCCCGAGGAGGGCGAGCTCGCCCTCGCCGACCACGGCCTCCAGCCCGCCGTCCGGCTGCGGAAGGCGTTCGAGGCCGCCGCCGCGCCGGTCGCCGCGCGCCTCTACGTCACCGCCCGCGGCGTCTACGAGATGCGCCTCAACGGCGCGCGGGTCGGGGACGCCGAGCTCGCCCCCGGCTGGACGGACTACCGGGACCGCGTCGACTACCAGGTCCACGATGTCACCGACCTGGTCCGGACGGGCGCCAACATGCTGGCCGCCACGGTCGCGGACGGCTGGTGGAGCGGGTTCGTCGGCTTCGACGAGCGCCGCTCGGGCGCGCATTACGGAACGTTCCCCCAACTGCTGGCCGAGCTGCACCTCGTGCACGCCGACGGGACCACCGACGTGATCGCGACCGGCGGCGACTGGCAGAGCGCGCGGTCGCCCGTCCGGTACGCCGACCTGCTCATGGGGGAGTGCCACGACCTGCGCCGCGAGACCCCGGGCTGGGACCTGCCCGCCGGCGACCGCGACCGCGCGGGATGGCTTCCCGCCTGGGTCGCCGCCACCGACCGGAGCAGGCTCACCGCCACGGTCGCGCCGCCGGTCCGCGCCGTCCGCGAGCTGCCGGCGCGGTCGGTCGCCCGCATCGCCGGCGACCGGTTCCTGGTCGACTTCGGGCAGAACTTCGCCGGACGCGTCCGGCTCACCGCCCGCGGCCTGACCCCGGGCGACCGGGTGGTCGTCAGGCACGGCGAGGCCCTGGACGAGGCGGGCGCGCTCTACACCGCCAACCTGCGCACCGCCGACGCGACGGACGTGCTGATCGCGGGCGAGGACGCCGAGGCCGTCTTCGAGCCGCGCTTCACCTACCACGGCTTCCGGTACGCCGAGGTGACCGGCCTGGGCGCGCTCGACGCGGCCGACGTCACCGGCGTGGTGCTGCACAGCGACACGCCCTGGGCGGGGGAGTTCACCTGCTCCGACCCGGACGTCGACCGCCTCCACCAGGCGATCTCCTGGGGGCAGCGCTCCAACTTCGTCAGCGTCCCCACCGACTGCCCGCAGCGCGACGAGCGGCTCGGCTGGCTGGCCGACGCGCAGGTCTTCCTGCCGACCGCGTGCCTCAACGCCGACGTCGCCGCGTTCTTCGACGGCTGGCTGCGCGAGGTGCGCGGCGCCCAGTCGCCGGACGGCGCGTTCGGCAACGTGGCGCCGAGGATCGCGGGCGTGGCCGACGAGGGCGCGCCCGGCTGGGGCGACGCGGGCGTCCTCGTCCCCTGGCACCTCTACCGCGTGTACGGGGACGAGCGCTTCCTTGAGCGCAACCTCGACGCCATGTGCGCCTGGGTCGACCACGTCCACCGGCACAACCCCGACCTGGTGTGGACCCGCCGCACCGGCCCGCACTTCGCCGACTGGCTCGCGCCCGCCCCCACCCCGCGCGACGTCCTCGCCACCGCCTACTTCGCCCGCAGCGCCGCGCTGACGGCGCGCGCCGCCGAGATCCTCGGCGCGGACGAGGCCGCGGCCCGGTACGGCGCGCTCGCGGCCCACGTCCGCAAGACGTTCGCCGAGCGGTTCACGTCGCCGGACGGGCGGGTCGCCGGCGACACCCAGACCGCCTACCTGCTGGCCCTGGCGTTCGAGCTGCTCCCCGGCGAGCTCGTGCCGGGCGCGGTGCGCCGCCTCGCCGAACTCGTCGAGGAGGCCGGGCCCGGCCTCACCACCGGGTTCCTCGGCGTGGGGCTGATCGCGCCGGTCCTCGACGCGCACGGCCGCGCCGACCTCGCGCACGCCCTGCTGCGCCGCACCGACCCGCCGTCCTGGCTGTTCCCGCTGCGGCACGGCGCGACCACCGTATGGGAGCGCTGGGACGGCTACACCGCCGAGCGCGGGTTCCAGGCCGCGGCGATGAACTCCTTCAACCACTACGCGCTCGGCTCGGTCGGCGAGTGGCTCTACCGGGGTGTCGCCGGCCTCGACCAGGCGCCCGGCTCGGCCGGCTACCGCGACCTGCTGATCCGGCCGAGGCCCGGCGGGCTCACGGCGGCGAGCGCCCGCTACGAGTCGGTGCGCGGCGCCGTCTCCACCGCCTGGACCCGCCGCGACGGCGTGTTCGAACTGCGGGTGGCGGTGCCGCCGGGCGCGACCGCCACCGTCCACATCCCCACCGACGACCCGGACGGTGTGCGCGAGAGCGGGATCCCGGTGGCGGACGCCCCCGGGGTCTCGGTCGCCGGAACGGCGCGGGGGGAGCTCCGCTGCCGGACCGGCTCGGGGGACTACCGCTTCACGGCGGCCCTTCAATGACGTCCGTCCCCGCGCGGGACGGCCGCGGCCGGGACCGCCGCCACCCCGGCGGTCCGCGCCGCGAACGCGAGGAGGAAAGATGACATCGTCGTTCCAGAACGCGGCCCTCAGCCGCCGAGGATTCCTGCGGATGACCGGAGGAGTCGCGGCCGCGGCCGCGCTGCCGGCGGGACTGGCCGCCTGCGGGGGGTCGTCCGGCGGCTCGGGGACCCTGCGCCTGGTGGGCGTCGCCGACCAGCAGAAGGCGCTCGACCTGCTCACCAAGGCCTACACCGGCGCCAAGTTCAGCACCTCGTTCGCACCCACCGACCAGGTGCAGACGTCGGTGCGCACCCAGCTCGGCGCGGGCAACGCCCCCGACCTGCACGTCGTCTACCCGGGCAACGGCAGCGCCATGAGCATGGCGCAGATCGCCCAGGCCGGGCTGCTCGCCGACCTGAGCGGCCAGGCGTGGACGAAGAAGATCCCGGCGAGCCTGAAGCCGGCGTTCCAGAAGGACGGCAAGACCTTCATCTATTCCGCCGGGTCGAGCGTCATCGGCGCCATCTACAACACGAAGGTCTTCGAGAAGGCCGGAGTGGAACCGCCGAAGACCTGGAGCGAGTTCCTCGACGTCTGCGAGAAGCTCAAGAAGAAGGGCACGGTCCCGATCGCGCTCGGCGCGCAGACCCCCTGGGTCACGCAGCTGATCACCTACGCGCTGGTGCCGTCCACCGTGTACGCCAAGAACCCGCAGTTCGACAGCCAGATGCAGGCGGGGTCGGCGTCCTTCGCCCAGTCCGGCTGGGTGCAGGCCCTCGAGATGTACCTGGACCTGCAGAAGCGCGGGTACTTCAACGACAACCCCAACGGCACGACCTTCGAGCAGCAGACGTCCATGGTCGCCACCGGCAAGGCCGCCATGGCGATCCAGGTCTCGGCCGTCCTGCCCGACTTCCGCAAGGCCGCCGCGAACGCCGCCGACCTGTCGATGTTCCCGGTGCCGGGCGCGGACGACGCGGCCCAGGTGCGGATCCCCGCCGGGGTCGTCGTGGGGCTCGGCGTCAGCGCCCGCAGCAAGAACAAGGAGGCCGCCGAGAAGTTCGTCGAGTTCCTCGGCGAGCAGCAGAACATCAACCGCTGGGCCGAGGCCGTCGCCTGCGTCCCGCTCGTCCGCGACTCCTCCTCCAAGATCGACCCGGTCCTGGAGCCGTTCCTGCCGTACCTGGACGGCGACAAGGCCGACCCGTTCATGGACCAGGCGTGGCCGAACGCCGAGGTGCAGCCCGCCCACTTCGCGCTGGTGCAGGAGCTGCTCGCGGGCAAGACGACGGTGGCCGCGGGCCTGGCCAAGCTGGACGAGACCTACCGGAAGAAGTAGCCGTGCCCCCGACCGCACGTCCGGCACCGGCCGCCTCGGCGGCCGGTGCCGCGGGACCTCCCGAGAGCGCGGCGCGCCTCCCGGCGCCGCCCCGCCGCCGCCGGCGCGGCGGCTTCCTGACCCCGCCGTGGTGGTTCGCCGCGCCCGCCCTGCTGGTGTACGCGCTGATCGTCCTGTATCCGAGCGCCAGCGGGATCGTCTACGCCTTCACCGACTGGAACGGCATCGGCGACCGGTCGTTCGTCGGCGTCGACAACTTCGGCCGCCTGCTGCGGGACGACGCCGCGCGCGGGTCGCTGGTCAACACGCTGCTGCTGACGGTCGCGATCGTGGTCGTCCAGAACGGCATCGGGCTGCTGCTCGCGCTGGGCGTGCACACGCGCATCCGGTCGCGCGCGGTGCTGCGGGTCGTCTTCTTCGCGCCCGCGGTCGTCAGCCCCGTGATGGTCGCGTTCCTGTGGAAGTACGTCTACAACCCGGCGCCGGACGCGGGGCTCAACGGGATCCTCGGCGCGGTGGGGCTCGGCTCCCTGCGTCAGGACTGGCTCGGCGACCCCTCGCTCGCGCTGTGGTCGGTGGCCGGCATGGTGATCTGGCAGTTCTCCGGATACTCGATGGTCATCTTCCTGGCCGGGCTGGAGGGCGTGCCCGCGGAGCTGCACGAGGCCGCGATGATCGACGGCGCCGGGCGGTTCCAGCGGTTCCGCAGCGTCACCTGGCCGCTGCTCGCGCCCGCCGTCACGATCAACGTCATGCTGTCGACCATCGGCGGGCTCAAGCTGTTCGACCAGGTCTACGCGGCCACGAGCGGCGGGCCCGGCCACGCCAGCGAGACGCTGTCGACCGTCCTGTACAAGCAGGCGTTCGTGTTCGGCAACTACGGTTACAGCACGGCGATCGCGCTGGTCCTGGCGCTGTTCGTCGCCGCGGTCTCGCTGATCCAGATCCGGTACCTGCGCGGTCGGGAGGTGGCATGAGCCTGCGTTACGGACTGCGCACGTTCGCCCTGGAAGTCGTGATGATCGCGGTCGCGCTGGCGTTCCTGTTCCCGGTGTACGCGCTCATCACGCTGTCGCTGAAGGACAAGCAGCAGATCGCCTCGGCGCCGCTGGCGCCGCCGTCGTCGCCGACGTTCGGCAACTACTCCGACGCCTGGTCGCGGGCCTCGCTCGGCTCGGCGCTGGTGAACAGCACGGTGATCACGGTGGTGAGCCTGGTGGCGCTCATCGCGATCGGGGCGTTCGCGGCCTACTTCCTGGCCCGCTGCGCCACGCGGCTCGGTTTCACGCTGTACGTGCTGTTCCTGCTCGGCATCGTGCTGCCGTTCCAGCTCGGCATGATCCCGCTGTTCAAGCTCGCCGACTCGGCGGGCCTGCTCGGCACCTACCAAGGGATGATCATCTTCTACACCGGCATCCAGCTGCCGTTCACGATCTTCCTGTACACGGGGTTCATCCGGGCGCTGCCGGGCGACTACGCCAACGCGGCGCTGATCGACGGCGCGGGCCACCTGCAGGCCTTCACCCGGGTCGTGTTCCCGCTGCTGCGGCCGATCACCGGCACGGTGCTGATCCTCAACGCCGTGTTCATCTGGAACGACTTCTTCACACCGCTGCTGTACCTGGGCGGATCGGCGCGCGAGACGGTGCCGGTGCGGGTCTTCGCCTTCGTGGGCCAGTACGTCTCGGACTACGGCCTGGTCTTCGCCGGCCTGGTCCTCGCCGCCCTCCCGATCATCGTGATCTTCCTGGTGCTGCAGAGGTATGTGATCAAGGGGTTTGCGAGCGGGCTCAAGGGATGAGCGGAGCGAACCGGGGGGTGTGGGGGGTCGCCCCCCACAGGGAGCAGGGATGAGCGGAGCGAACCGGGGGGTGTGGGGGGTCGCCCCCCACAGGGAGCAGGGCATGAGAATTTCGGGGCGGTTGGGGGAGGTGCTGGACGTGCCGCCGCGGGCGTTCTCGCCCGCGCCCATCTGGTGGTGGAGCGGGGAGCGGCTCGACCGGCGGCGGCTGCGCGACCAGCTCGAACGGTTCGCCGAGGGCGGCGTCCACAACCTGGTCGTGCTGAACCTGGCGCCGTCCGGTCCGATGTTCGGCTCGGACGCCGACGATCCGCCGTTCTTCTCCACCGAGTGGTGGGACCTGCTGGACGCGGTCTGCGAGGACGCCGCCGAGCTGGGCGTGTCCCTGTGGTTCTACGACCAGCTCGGGTTCTCCGGCGCCGACCTGCAGGCCCGCCTGGTGCGCGACGTCCCGGAGTACGCGGGGCGCTGGCTCCGGCCGGACGGGACGGCGGACGTGCGCGGCTTCGACTACCTGTCGGCGGAGGCGTGCGCGGCGCTCCTCGACCGCGTGCACGGCGAGTTCGCGCGGCGGTTGGGGCACCGGCTCGGCAAGGTGATCGTGGGGTCGTTCCAGGACGAGCTGCCGTCGTTGCCGACCTGGTCGGAGGGGTTCGCCGGCGAGTTCGCGCGGCGCCGCGGCTACGACCTGGGACCGCACCTCGCGGCGCTGTGGGGGAGCGGCGGCGAGGACGCCTTCCGGATCCGCCGCGACTACCATCTCACCCGCGCCGAGCTGGCCGAGGACGCGTTCTTCCGGCCGCTGGCCGAATGGCACGAGCGGTACGGGCTGCTGCACGGCTGCGACCAGCAGGACCCGGCGCGGGCCGGGCTTCCCGTGGACGGGGTCAGGCTGTACGCCGACTACGCGCGCACGCACCGCTGGTTCGGCGCTCCCGGGTCCGACCACCACGGCGACGCCCGCGTCCACTCGTCGCTCGCGCACCTGTACGGCCGGGACCGGACCTGGATCGAGGCGTTCCATTCCAGCGGCTGGGGCGGGACGCTGGAGGAGACCTTCGACTGGCTGCTGCCGTGGCTGCGCTCTGGGGCGACCCTCTACAACCCGCATGCCGTCTACTACACGACCAAGGCGGGCTGGTGGGAGTGGGCGCCGCCGTCCACCGACTGGCGTCAGCCCTACTGGCGGCACCACCGTGTCTTCGCGGACGCCGTCGCCAGGCTCTGCGCCGCCCTCTCTCTGGGGCGGCACGTGTGCGACGTGGCCGTGCTGTTCCCGACCGCGACCGCGCAGGCCGGGACGCGGCTCGACGGCGTGGACCCGGACGCCGTGCTGGCGCAGGAGACCTACCGGGAACTGGTCGGCGACATGGCCTGGTTCCGGATGGTGCCCGGCGTGCTCGACCAGCTGGGGATCGACGCCGACGTGGTGGACGACGACTCCGTGCAGCGTGCCAGGGTCGCCGAAGGACGGCTGGACGTCGCGGACGAGTCGTACGGCGTCGTCCTCCTCCCGTCCTGCGCGGTACTGGAAGGGGAGACGGCCCGCAGGCTCACCGCGTTCGCCGAGGACGGCGGCCGTGTCGTCGCGGTCGGCGCGCCGCCTCGTCGCGGGGTCGGCGACCCGGGCGCGGACGAGGCGGTGGCCGGGCTCCGCGCCGTGCTGGAGGTCGTGCCGGACACCGGAGCTCTCGGCGCCGCGCTCGCCGGCGTCCGCCGGGTGGACGCGCCGGTGCCCGCCCTCGTCCGGGAGGTCGACGGCACCACGCTGGTGTTCCTGACGGCCGCGCCGTCGATGGCCAGCCGCGTGTCGGTGGGGCGGCCCGACGAGCGCGGGGCCGACCTCGGCTGGCTCGACGTGACCTACGACTTCGATCCCGGCCGGTACCTGCGGGACATGCGGGTGCGGGTCCGGGGCGTGCGCGGCCCGGCGTTCCTCGCGAGCCCGTTCGGGGGTCCGCCGCGCCGGCTGGAGACGCGCGCGGTGGACGGGACGTCCGTCGAGATCGTCGTCCCGTTCGACGACGGGCCCGCCGCGCTGCTCCTCTTCCCCGGCGGCGAGGATGTCGCGGCGCCGGATCCGGCCCCCGCGAGGCAGCAGACCCTCCTCGACCTCGGCACGTCCTGGACGATGGACCTGGTTCCGACGCTCGACAACGCCTGGGGCGATTTCGCCAGACCCGCCGGTCAGGACGTTCTCCTGGAACGCTGGACCATGAGTCACCGACCGGAGGCGGAGCCGGCGTGGTCCGAGGCGCACGCGACGTTCGGCCCGCACGGTGTCTGGTCCAGGGAGAGCGAGGGGCGATGGCGGCCCTCGGTGTACTCCGACTCCCGCGGCATCCGCAAGGACACCTTGCACCGCGCCTTCCTCGGCCCCAAGGGACACGTGCCTGAGGAGTTCCTCGACTTCGGGGAGGTGCGGTCCGGGGACGCGGTCGTGTTCCGGACCCGCCTGACCGTGCCCGGTGACGGCGGCTTCGTGGCCGTCGGCGCCGCGGCCGCCAAGACGCTGCGAGTGGACGGCGCCGCCGTCCCCCTGGACGACCGGGGCCATCTGGCGATCGCCGAGGTGCCGGTCCCCGCCGGTGAGCATGACGTCGAGGTCCGGCTGGTCCCCGACGAGGACGTCCGGCTGCGGGCCCACCTCGCCGTCGTCACCGACCGCGAGCGCTACCGGCGGCCGGAGTGGATCACGGCGGCGGGCCCCGCGCGGCCGGGAGCCGAGATCGCGCTCCGCGTCCCGCTCCCGGAGTCGGCCGACGGCGCGACGATCCAGGTGGCCTCGGCCGCGCCCTGCCGCGTCCTCGTCGACGGCGAGGAGGTCGGCCGCCAGGGGGGATTCGACCCGTACGCCGAGCAGGAGGTCCCGCGCGTCGGCCGCTACCGCGTGGCGGGCGGCGACCTGGCCCTGGTCCTCACCGAAGGCGGCCCGCCTCCCGAGGTCCTCGTGGACGGACCCGTCGTGTCCGGCGCCAGCTGGACCGCGACGCGCGACGGCGCCCCGGTGCCCGTCGCGGCGCGGCGCGCGCAGTACGGCGACCCGGCGTCCCTGCACCTGCGGCGGCGGCCTCATCCGCTGCCCGGCGCGGCATGGCTTGAGGACGACCGGGAGACGGGCGTCGTCCTCCCGGCGACGCTCGCGATGCCGGACGCGGCACCGCGGGTGGAGAGGCTGCGTTTCGCCGTCCCGCCCGGGGCGACGGGTATGGCCGTCGACGTCCGCGGTGAACTGCTGGAAGCGACTCTGGACGGGGAGCCTTTGTCCCCGGCCCCCGAGATGGCGCTGCCGGGCCCGGAGGCTCCATCCGGCCGGACGGCGGAGCTGCGGATTCGCACCCTCCCCGGTCACCGGGCGGGCGCGGCGCTCGCGGGGCCGGTGCGTTTCACCGTGGGTCGCGGAACCATCGGGCTGGGCGACTGGGAGGACGCGGGACTCGCCGGCTACAGCGGCGCCGTCCGCTACCGGCGCTCGTTCCGCCTCACCATGCCCGCGGGCGCGGTCACGCTCGACCTCGGACGGGTGCGCGGCACCGCCGAAGTCACCGTCAACGGCGACCCGGCCGGGGTGCGCATCTGCGCCCCGTACCGCTTCGACATCGGAGCGGCCCTGCGCGAAGGCGACAACGAGATCGAGATCCTCGTCTGCGGAACCCTCGCGCCCTACCTCGACGAGGTCAGCCCCACGCATTTCGTCTTTCAGGGCCAGCGAGTCTCGGGCCTCTTCGGCCCCGTCCGACTGCTCGTGGAGGCCCCGGCCGCCGGCGGGCGCTGACCGAACGGGACGGTAGCGCCGCGCGGCGGCCGGGGCCCGCGTCACCTCACGAACTGGCGCGGAACGGCGGTCGCCTGCGTGCCCGAGGCCACGGCCGGGGCGGGCGTGACCCAGACCGGCGCCGGGTCAGGGTTCTTGGCGCAGGTGCGGTCTACCAGGCCGCGGTCCGGCGGCACCTTTCCGCCGCGGAGATAGTCGACCAGGAGGTCGTCGAGGCATGTGTTGCCCGCGAACGTGATGGCGTGGCTGCCGCCGCCCCTCTCCACGACGAGGCGTGCGCTCGGCAGGGCCCGCGCCATGTCGAGGCCGCCTTCGTACGGTGTCGCCGGGTCGTCCGTCGCCTGGAACAGCAGCAGGGGCGGCAGTCCCTTCCCGGTGATCCTGGGCCGGTGCCCCGCCTTGACGGGCCAGGTCAGGCAGCCCGCGTTGAACCACATGTTGTTGTAGGTGTAGAAGGGCGCCTTCTCGTTGACCTTCGCCTGGTCCTTGCGCCAGTACCGGAAGTCGCGCGGCCACTTGCTGTCGCTGCACATCACGGCGTTGTAGAGGTCGAAGGAGTCGTCCGCCGGGTCCGGCGCCGCGTAGCGCTCGTACGCGGTGGCGAGGGGCGCGGTGTCTCCCGAGTTGGTGTACGCCGCCAGCACCGTCGCGAGCCGGGGCCACCGGAGGACGTCGTAGCCGCCCGCGACCTGCGTGTCGTCGAACTCGTCGGGCCCGATCCGGCCGACGGGGTGCTCGCGCAGGCGGGTGCGCATGGCGTACCACTTGGCCTCGACCCCGGCGGGGTCGGTGCCGAGGTGGTAGACGCCGTCGGCCTTGGCGACCCACGCGGTGAACGCCTTGAACCGCTTCTCGTGCTGCAGGTCCTGGAGGACGTTGTGGTCGTACCAGGAGACGGACGGCCCGACGATGCTGTCCAGGACGAAGCGGCGGACGTGCCCCGGGTAGAACTGGGCGTACGTCGAGCCGAGCGTGGTGCCGTACGACCATCCGAAGAAGTTGATCTTCTCGGCGCCGAGCGCCCGGCGGATCGACTCCATGTCCCGGACGTGGTCGACCGTCGACAGGTGCGGCAGAAGCCGGGAGTGCTTCTCGGTGCAGTTCGCGACGTAGCCCGCCGCCTTCGCCAGCCACGCCTCCGTGGTGCCCTGGTCGACCTGGAAGTCGGGCCGCGGGCCGTCGAAGTAGTGCGGGTCGCAGGACATGCGCGGCTCGCTGTGCTGGGAACCGCGCAGGTCGAAGCCGATCCAGTCGTAGGAGGCGGCGACGTCGGGCGGCAGCCTGGAGGGGATCCAGCTCGCCATCCACAGCCCGCTGATTCCGGGCCCGCCCGGGTTGAGCAGCATCGGCCCCTGCCGCTCGCCCGGGGGCGCGGTGGCCGGGAGCCGGTTCAGCGCGATCCTGACCGTGCGCCCGTCCGGGCGGGCGTGGTCGAGGGGCACCTCCAGCATCGCGCACTGCAGGGCCGGGGTCGCGGCGTCGCCGCAGGGCTTCCAGTCCAGGCGCGGCGGGTCCCCGGCCGCCGCGGTCGCCGGCGGCCCGGCCAGCGCGGTCGCCGGCGGTGGCCCGGCCAGCGCCGCGGCCGCCAGCATCCCGCCGCACGCGACGAGCGCGGCGCCCGCGCGTGTCCTGCTCCGTCGTCTCACAGACACCTCCAGAGTGGTTGTGACATTGCAGTGTACAATTTCACCTTTCTTTCGTCATTGTCCGGAAACGGCGTCGGGGGCGTCTCGCGGCCGGAAAGGGGGCGCCACCTCGGCGAATTCCTTTCCCGCGTTTCGGGGGGGATCCGTCCGGGAGATCCATAACCCAGATCGATGGCGCGGCGTATGACCACGGGTCGTTTCCGCGCCACAAACTGCGGGCGCACGCTTCCCCGACCCTCCGGACCTTGGACCCCGGAGCCCTGCGACTCCGTCCGGCGCGCCTGCCGGACGCCCGCCCCATGGAGGAAGACCCCCCGTGAGAAACAGACGCAGATCGACCCGCTGCCTGCTGGCGTCAATGGCGGTGGCCCTCGGGACGACGTTCCTCGTCCCGCCCGCGAACGCCGCCCCGAAACCCCCTCCCGCCAGCGTCCGCCCCGACGGCGGCGACGCGCGCCACGTCCAGAAGGCGCCGCTGCCCGCCAAGGACCGGCCGCCGCTCTCCGCCGACAAGAACGACCTGAAGAGCAGCCCCGACCAGCCGAAGAAGCCGGCGGAGCACAAGCGCCCTTCCATGAAGGCCGCCCCGAAGACGAGCGCCAAGGCCGCCGCGGCCGCGTGCAGCGCGAGTGACTTCACGAGCCGTTCCGGAAGCGCGCTCGTCCAGCAGATCAAGTCGTCCACGACCGACTGCGTCAACTCGCTGTTCAGCCTCACCGGCACCGACGCGTACTACGCGTTCCGGGAGTCGCAGATGGCGAGCGTCGCGTACGGGCTGCGCGACAACGGGCTCTCCTACCCGGGCGACAACACCACCGGCACGGCCCAGCTGGTCCTCTACCTGCGGGCCGGCTACTACGTCCACTGGTACAACCCGTCGACCGTGGGGACCTACGGCCCCACGCTGAAGACGGCGATCCAGTCCGGTCTGGACGCCTTCTTCGGCAACTCCCGGTCGTCGACGGTCAGCGACGCCAACGGCGAGGTCCTCGCCGAGGCGGTCACGCTGATCGACAGCGCGGAGGAGAACGCCCGCTACCTCTACGTGGTCAAGCGGCTGCTGACCGGCTACAACAGCTCCTACGACGCGTCCTGGTGGATGCTCAACGCGGTGAACAACGTCTACACGGTGCTGTTCCGCGGCCACCAGGTCCCCGAGTTCGTCTCGGCGGTCCAGGCCGACCAGAGCGTGCTCGACACGCTCAACTCCTTCGCCTCGGGCCACCTCTCCCTGCTCGGGACCGACCGCAGCTACCTGACGTCCAACGCGGGCCGCGAGCTGACCCGCTTCGTGCAGCACACCGCGATGCAGGCGAAGGTCAGGCCGCTGGCCAAGGGGCTGCTCGGGCAGAGCGCCATGACCGGGAAGACCGCGCCGCTGTGGGTCGGCGTCGCCGAGATGACCGACTACTACGACAAGGCGAACTGCTCCTACTACGGCACCTGCGACCTGGCGCAGCGGCTCGCCGCGAACGTCCTCACCATCAACCACACCTGCAGTCCGAGCATCAAGATCCGGGCGCAGGACATGACGGCCGCCCAGCTCTCCGACAGCTGCGCCAGCCTCCAGAACCAGGACGCCTACTTCCACGGCCTGGTGAAGGACGGGAACCGGCCCGTCGCGAACGACAACAACACCACGATCGAGGTCTGCGTCTTCGATTCGAGCACCGACTACCAGACCTACGCCGGCGCGATGTTCGGCATCGACACCAACAACGGCGGCATGTACCTGGAGGGCGACCCGGCCGCCGCGGGCAACCAGCCGCGGTTCATCGCCTACGAGGCCGAATGGGTGCGCCCGGCGTTCCAGATCTGGAACCTCAACCACGAGTACACGCACTACCTCGACGGCCGCTTCGACATGTACGGCGACTTCAACGCCGGCGTCACCACCCCCACGATCTGGTGGATCGAGGGTTTCGCCGAGTACGTCTCCTACTCCTACCGCAAGGAGGTCTACGACGCGGCGATCACCGAGGCGGCGCGGAACACCTACGCGCTCAGCACGCTGTTCGACACCACCTACAGCCATGACACGACCCGCATCTACCGCTGGGGCTACCTCGCGGTGCGGTACATGTTCGAGAAGCACCCGGGCGACGTCTCGACCGTCCTCGGCTACTACCGGACCGGCAACTGGAACGCCGCCCGGACGTTCCTGACCAGCACGATCGGCACCCGCTACGACAGCGACTGGTGGACGTGGCTCGCCGCGTGCGCGTCGGGCGCGTGCGCCGGCGGCGGGGGCGGCGGCAACCAGGCGCCGGCCGCGCGGTTCTCCGCCTCGGCGAACGGCCTGGCGGTCTCCTTCACCGACCAGTCCACCGACTCCGACGGCACCATCGCCTCCCGGCGGTGGGACTTCGGCGACGGCGCCACCTCGACGTCGGCCAACCCGTCCCACACCTACGGCGCGGACGGCACCTACACCGTCACCCTCACCGTCACCGACGACAAGGGCGCCACCGGCACCGCGACCAAGCAGCTGGCGGTGTCGGCCGGAGGCGGCGGCGGGACGACCGAGTGCACCGGGACGGACACCCGCCAGCTCGGGCAGAACTGCCAGCGGAGCAACCTGTCGGCCACCCAGGGCAACCTGGCCTACCTGTACCTGTACGTGCCGGCCGGCACGCGGTCGATCAAGATCACGTCATCGGGCGGCACCGGCGACGCGGACCTGTACTACAGCCCCACCAGCTGGGCCACGTCGACGTCCTACACCCAGAGGTCCGTCAACGCCGGCAACGGCGAGACCCTGACCATCACCAACCCGCCCGCGGGCTACAACTACATCAGCCTCTACGGCAAGCAGGCGTTCAGCGGAGTGACGGTGAAGTCCGAGTACTGATCCCCCCACCCCGAGAACCGATCGCCGGGGCCGGACCGCGAGGTGCGGCCCCCGCCCAGGCACGAGGCGGCCGGCGCGGTCTCCGGGGAGTGGGAGGGGACCAGGGGGGCCGCGGCCAGCCGGAGGGGC
>NZ_JBEUPA010000161.1:0-18349 GCF_040492065.1 Actinomadura sp. NPDC000929
GCCCCGACCGGCGCCGCTCGCGGCGGGACGGGGGACGGGCGCGCTCGCGCGCGGACGGCTCGGTGAAGACGGCGCTCCTGACGAAGTCCTCGTCGAACACGGGCTCGTCGAAATCTGCGGCCATGGGACTCTCCGGCGCGGGGGGATCGTCGTGCGCCCAGGCTAGTAGACGCCGCCGACGCCCCCGCCGGGCGACCACCGGCGCGGCGGCGTGGGGACCGGTGCGGCGCCGGGTGCCGTGCGGCGCCGGATCCCTCTCACCGGGACCGGCCTTCCCCGGCAAAGTTAGAACACGTTACATTCGAAGGCGAATCGCGTTCTAGAAGGAGACCGCATGGGTACCCCGGTGATCGTCGAGGCGGTGCGCACGCCGCTCGGCAAGCGTGGCGGATGGCTCGCGGGCCTGAAGCCGATGGCCGTCCTCGCGCACGCCCTGAACGCCGCCGTCGAGCGCTCCGGCATCGACGCCGCCGAGGTGGAGCAGGTCTTCGCGGGCTGCGTCACGCAGGCCGGCGAGCAGGGCGGGCACGTCGGCCGCTACTCCTGGCTGTACGCCGGCCTTCCGTGGCAGGCGGGCGTCACCACCATCGACGCCCAGTGCGGCTCCTCCCAGCAGGGCGTCCACCTGGCCGCGTCCCAGATCGCCGCCGGGGTCGTGGACGTCGCGATCGGCTGCGGCGTCGAGGTGATGAGCCGCGCCCCGCTCGGCAGCAACGTCATGCCCGCCAACCCGCGGCCCGACGACTGGTCGCTCGACATGCCGAACCAGTTCGAGGCCGCCGAGCGGATCGCCGCCCGCCGCGGCATCACCCGCGCCGACCTCGACGCGTTCGGCGCCCGCTCCCAGCAGCTGGCCGCCAAGGCGTGGGCGGACGGCCGCTTCGACCGCGAGATCGCCCCGATCACCGCGCCCGTCCTGGACGCCGAGGGCGGCGTCACCGGCGAGACGCGCGAGGTCACCCGCGACCAGGGCCTGCGCGAGACGACCGCCGACGGGCTCGCCAGGCTCAAGCCGGTCCTCGGTCCCGAGGGCCTGCACACGGCGGGCACCTCGTCCCAGATCTCCGACGGCGCCGCCGCCGTCCTGCTGATGTCGGAGGACAAGGCCCGGGCCCTCGGCCTGCGCCCGCGCGCCCGCATCCGCACGCAGGCCCTCGTCGGCGGCGAGCCGTACTACCACCTCGACGGCCCCGTGCAGTCGACCGAGCGGGTCCTGCGGCGCTCCGGCATGACCATGGGCGACATCGACATCACCGAGATCAACGAGGCGTTCGCGTCGATCGTGCTGTCCTGGGCGTCCGTCCACGAGCCGGACATGGACCGGGTCAACGTCAACGGCGGCGCCATCGCCCTCGGCCACCCCGTGGGCGCCACCGGCGCGCGGCTGATCACCACCGCGCTGCACGAGCTGGAACGCCGCGACGCCGGGACCGCCCTGGTCACGATGTGCGCGGGCGGCGCGCTGTCCACCGCCACGATCCTCGAACGGATCTGACCGGCAGGCATCCTGGAGAGCAGGACAGGGCAGGACTCAGGGCCCCGGCCGCCGCGGCCGGGGCCTTCGAACCATGACAGGCGCGAAAGGCGGTCTCGGTGCAGCCGGAACCTGAGGACCTCGGCGGCGGGCTGTGGAGCGTCCCCGTCCCCATCCCGAACAACCCCCTGTCGTACACGCTGGTGTACGCGGTGGAGAGCCCCCGGGGCCCCGTCCTGATCGACGCGGGCTGGCAGCACGAGGACGCATGGACGGCCCTGCGCGACGGGCTCGGCACGTTCGGGATCGACGTCGCCGACGTGTACGGCGTGGTCGTCACGCACTTCCACCCCGACCACGCGGGCCTCGCCGGGCGCGTCCGAGAGACGTCCGGCGCGTGGATCGCCATGCACCACTCCGACGCCGGGATCGTCCGGCTGTTCAACGAGGTCGGCCAGGGCGGGCGCCGCTCGTTCGAGCTCACCGCGCTGCGCCGCGCGGGCGCGGCCGAGTCGGACCTGACCGGGCCGACCCAGCAGACCCGCGTCTCGCCGCCCGCGATCCCCGACCGCGAGCTGTCCGACGGCGACCTGGTGGACGTCCCCGGCCGCCGGCTCCAGGCCGTCTGGACCCCCGGGCACACGCCCGGCCACATCTGCCTGCACCTGGAGGACGGCGACCGCATCTTCACCGGCGACCACGTCCTGCCGCGCATCACCCCGCACATCGGCCTCTACCCCTACGACACCCCGGACGTGGACCCGCTGAGCGACTTCCTCGGCTCGCTCGACAAGGTCTCCGCCATGGCCGTGGCCGAGGTCCTGCCCGCCCACCAGCACCGCTTCCGCGGGCTCGGGGACCGCGCCCGCGAGATCATCGCCCACCACGAGGAGCGGCTCGCGGAGGTGGCGGCGCTGCTGTCGCCCCGCCCCGTCACGCTGTGGGACCTCACCGCCGGCCTCACCTGGCGGCACCCGTGGTCCGAGATGGCCCAGCAGGCCCGCCGCATGGCCGCCGCCGAGGCCGCCGCCCATCTGCGCACCCTGGAGACCCGCGGCGTGGCCCGCCGCGACGGCGCCGACGACCCCCTCCGGTACGTGCTGCGCTGACGTCCCCGATCCGCCGCCCGGTGTCGTCCGGGGACGTTAGTCTGCCCGCCGATGATCTCGGGAGGGGATGGGCTGATGCGGGCGATGCCGGGGCAGGACGAGGACGAGCTGCGCGGCGCGGTGGCGCTCGCGGCGGACGAGCCGGAGGAGGCACGCGCGCGTGTCCTGCGGACCGGCGGGCGGCAGCCCGCGGCCTCCCTGCCGGACTACTTCTCGGCCGCGGCGCGGGCGTTCGCGCGAGCGGGCCACGCCGAACAGGCCGCGTTCTACCTGGGCAGGTCCGGCGAGGCCGAAGAGGCGAACGCGCGGCTGCTCGACCTGGCGCCCGACACGGCCCGGGCGCAGCGGGTGCTGGTGGAGCTGGTCCCCCTGGGCGCGGTCACCGCGTCGGCGCTGCACGGCCATCTGAAGCGGCTCGCGCGGCACGACGACGCGGCGGCGGCCCACGCCTGGGCGCGGGAGGCGGTGTGCGCGTTCTTCGACGCGGGCGTCGTCCCGTACCCGAACGTCGTCGCGGACCTGCTTCCGGTGGCGCGGGCGGCGGGCGTGGGCGAGGCGGACGAGACCGACTTCGTCGCCGAGCGGCTGCTGCGCGGAGGGCTGCTGCCCCGGGCGCCGCTGCCGCTGTGGGAGGCCCTGGACGCGGCGCTGCGGCGCCTCGCGGAGACGCCCGAGCTGCTCGACCTGCTGATCGGGGCGGGGCCCGACGGCGAGTTGTACGCCGATCCCGGTCCGCGCGCCGAACACCACCGCCGCTGGCTGCTGCTGCTCGGGCTGGTCGGGGCCGGGCGGCGGCTGCCGCGTGACTGGTTCGCCGCCGCCGGACCGCAGCCCGCGAGCGAGCTGATGCGCCTGGCCGCGGACGCGGGCGACCGGCTGTTCCCCGCGCCGGGCCGGTGGTTCGACCCGGCCGCCGACCCGGTCGTCGGACGTCCCGCACCAGACCCCCTCGCCTTCACCCGCACGAAGGTCCAGGCTCCGCACTGGACCGGCGAGGACGACGCCCTCCCCCGGTTCCTCGCGCAGTTCGACGAAGGCGCCCCGAACGCGCGGGAGCGGCTGGACGCCTGCGTGCGGGAGCTCGGCCGGTACGACAACGTCGACTACCCGTCCCTGATGCGGGCGCTGTGGGCGCGGGGGACGGTCCGCCGCGCCCTCTCCGAGGACGTCGCGCGGTGGCGGGAGGAGGGCGCGGCGGGCGACCTGCTCGGCCTGGAGGTCGCGCTGCCCCGGCTGGCGCCGCTGGCGGAGGCCGCGGCCGGGACCCCGGCCGCCGAAGCCCTGGCCGGCCTGGAGATCACCGATCCGGTCGGCGCGCTGTGGCGCGCGCTGCGGGCCGGGCTCCCCGAGGAACTGCGGTTCCCGGCCGTCGAGGGCTCGCCCGTCACCGTCGTCCTGCACGACGATCTGCTCACGCTCGGCGTCGCGGGAAAGCGCGTCGAGGTCCTCGGGCCCGCCGGGCCGGTCCATCGCGCCGACCTCCCCCACGGCACCGGCACCTACCCGTGGTACGACGGCGCCGGCTGCTACGTCTCGCGGCTGAACGGGAACCGCGCGGAGACCTACCGCGCACCCGACCCCGGACGGCTGGAGGTGCCCGCCGACGGGCAGTGGCGGTGGCCGCGGAGCCCCGCGGCGGTCGCCCTGACGTTCCCGGGCGCGACCGCGCCGACGCAGGTCATCCTGGACCGGGGGCTCCTGCGCCTGGTCGACGGCGCGGGCCGGACGACCCTCAGGATCCGGTACTCCCCGGCCCAGCGCGGCGACGCGGTCATGCCCCCGCCCGGCTTCTGGCCCCACCTGCCGGCCGCGGACCCCGAGGGCTCGGCGGCGCTGCGCGGCCTCACCCGCGACGGCGCGGTCCGCCTGGTGGACGCCGCGCTCGTCCACCGGCGGGAGCTGGACGCCGAGCTGGGCCGCGTCCTCCCCGGAATCACCGACGCGCGGCTGCTGGAAGGCGTGGCGGAGCTGGTGCTGCGGGCCGCCGCGTGCCTGCTCGACGTGCTCCGCCTGCGGGACGCGCTCCGCCTGGCCCCGCCGGAGGGCCTGCCGGAGCGGATCCGCCCCGTCGGCGGCCTGCGGGCCGGGCGGCTGGGCTACCGCCGGCCGGCCGTCCGGTACCTCGCCGAGGTCCTCGTGGAGGCCGCCGAGACCGGGCCCGCCTACGACACGCCCCATCCGCTCGGCCGCATCGACCTCCCCACCGGCGCGCGGGGCGTGTACTTCGCGTTCGGGACGCTCGGCGGAGAGGCCCTGCTGGCCGCGCTGCCGTGGCGGGCCGCGTACCAGCGGGCCAAGGCCGCGGACCTGCTGGGCGCGTGGGGCGGCACGCCCTGGGGCGACGGCAGCGGCCGGTGGCGGCGGCTGTGGTTCGGCGCGCAGGCCACGCAGGACCCCGAGGGGCAGATCTGGCGGACGCCGAACGGCGCGATGGTGGTGCTCTCCTGGCAGGCCCGTCCGCACAAGGAGTCCTACGCCGTCGAGTACTCGCCGGACGGCGTCTTCCGCGACTTCACCTTCCCCGGCTGGCACCACCGGAATCCGCCCAAGCCGCAGGGCTGGGGCGGGGCGGACCGCATCGCGCGGTACCTGCGCCTGCTGGACGAGCGGGGCCCGGCCCCCTACGACGTGGCGGCCGTGCGGCGCCTGGCCGAGGGCACGGGGCTGCCGGTCTCCGCGGCCGCGTCCGCCGCCTACGGCTACCCGTTCACGGTCGGGCGCGAGAAGGAACTGGCCCGGCTCCCCGCGGACGTCGCCGCGCTCTACGCCGATCCCGAGACGGGCGAGCACGCCCGGGACACCTGGTCGTGGCAGCGCGACGAGGCGCTACGGCAGCCCCTGATGCCCGCGAACCCGGAGGACCTCTGGGTCACGGGCCTGGACGTGGACGCGGCCGTCGCGTGGTGGGACGCCGGGGGGCGCGAACTGGGGCTGTGATCCTCCGTTCCGGGTGCGACGCAGATCACTCTCACCGGCGGGACTCTTGATGAGACTGGAGTCTCATGTTAGAACCTGTTCTAGGTAAGTGCAGCAAGCAAGCGCTCACTGTGGCCTGCTCGCCTCGTGTGGTCTCCACCCCGGCACGAAGGATCCTCCATGGCACTCGCGACGTCCCCCCTCTCCGCCGCCCGGCCCTTCCGGGCACCCGAGATCGACATCATCGATCCGGGCGTCTACGAGCGCGGGGGGATCCCGCACCGCCAGTTCCAGTGGCTGCGCGACAACGACCCCGTCCACTGGCACCCGGATCCGAACGACGGAGTGCCGGGCTTCTGGGCCATCACGCGGCACGAGGACGTGGTGTCGGTGTCGCGGCGCGCCGACCCGTACTCCTCGCACGAGCGCACCTCGATGTTCGAGGAGTTCTCCAGCGACGACATCGCCATGTACGGGCAGATGATGCTCTTCCAGGACCCGCCGGACCACACCCGGCTGCGTTCCATGGTCAACAAGGGCTTCACCCCGCGGATGATCGGGCGGCTGGAGGGGCACATCCGCAAGATCTGCAACGAGCTGATCGACGAGGCGGCGCCGCTCGGCGAGTGCGACTTCGTCGAGCGGTTCGCCGCGCCGCTGCCGCTCTACACGATCTGCGAGCTGCTCGGCGCCCCGATGGAGGACCGGGAGAAGATCTTCCACTGGTCGAACAAGCTCGTCGCGTTCAACGACCCCGAGTTCATCGGCGGCCGCGAGGAGTCGACCCTGTGCGCCGCCGAGTTCGCCGAGTGGGGCGGGCAGCTCGCCGCCGCGCGCGAGTCCACGCCGCGCGACGACATCGTGACCAAGCTGCTGACGCCCGACGCCGACGGCAACCGGATCAGCCTGGAGGAGTTCCAGCTGTTCGTGATCATGCTGTCGATCGCGGGCAACGAGACCACCCGGACCGCCACCGCGGGCGGCATGATCGCCTTCTTCGAGCGGCCGGACCAGTGGGCCCGGCTGCGGGAGGACCGGAGCCTGCTGCCGACGGCGGTCGAGGAGATCGTCCGCTGGGTCAGCCCGATCAACCAGTTCCGCCGGACGGCCCTGGTCGACACCGAGATCGGCGGCAAGCAGATCAAGGCCGGCGACAAGGTCGTGATGTTCTACGGCTCCGCGAACCGCGACGAGCGCGCCTTCGACAACCCGTTCGCGTTCGACGTGGCGCGCGACCCGAACCCCCACATCGGCTTCGGCGGCGGCGGCCCGCACTACTGCCTCGGCACGCACCTCGCGCGCATGAACCTGCGGATCATCTTCGAGACGATCCTGGAGCGCATGCCCGACATCCGGCTCGCGGGCGAGCCGCGGCGCCTGCGGTCCAACTTCGTCAACGGCTACAAGGAGATCCCGGTGCGTTTCACGCCATCGGCCCCGCTGGGAGGTTGACGGCGCCCATCACTCCGGACGAGGAGGTTCGAGGCGATGACCACCACCCCCGACATCGAACTGGTCGACCCCGGCGCGTACGAGCACAGCGGCGTCCCGCACGGGCAGCTGGCGTGGCTGCGCGAGCACGAGCCGGTGTACCGCCACCACGGCGACCCGGCCCTCGGCCACCCGCCGTTCTGGGCGGTCACCCGGCACGAGGACGTCGTGCACGTCTCGCGGCACCCGGAGCTCTTCTCGTCGTGGCAGCGGCTGGCGCTGTTCCACGAGACGCCGGACGACCAGCTCGTCCTGCAGCGGATGATGATGCTCAACCAGGACCCGCCGGAGCACTCGCGCAAGCGGAGCATCGTCAACCGGGGGTTCACCCCGCGCGCGATCGGCGCCCTGGAGCAGCACATCCGGGACATCTGCCGGCGCCTCGTGGCCGAGACCGCCGAGCGCGGGCCGGAGGCCGACTTCGTCCGCGACCTGGCGGCGCCGCTGCCGCTCTACGTGATCTGCGAGCTGCTCGGCGCCCCGCCCGAGGACCGGGAGAAGATCTTCCACTGGTCGAACACGCTGATCGGCGGCGACGACCCCGACTTCCAGCGCACGCCGGAGGAGGGCCAGCAGGCGGCGACCGAGCTGTACGCCTACGCCAACGAGCTGGCGGCGGCCCGGAGGGAGAACCCGCGCGAGGACATCGTCACCCGGCTGCTCCAGCCGGACGCCGACGGCGAGGTGCTGACCGGGGACGAGTTCGAGCTGTTCGTGCTGCTGCTGTCGGTCGCCGGGAACGAGACGACCCGGAACGCGGCCTCCGGCGGCATGCTCGCGCTCCTGGAGCACCCGGAGCAGTGGGAGCGGATGAGGGCCGACCCGTCGCTGGTCCGGACGGCGGCGGACGAGATCGTCCGCTGGGTCACCCCGGTCAACATGTTCCGGCGCACAGCCGTCCGGGACACCGAGATCGGCGGCCGGGCGATCGCCGAGGGCGACAAGGTCGTGGTGTTCTACTCCTCGGCCAACCGCGACGAGGCGGTGTTCGACGACCCGTACCGCTTCGACGTGGGCCGGGACCCGAACCCCCATCTGGGCTTCGGCGGCGGCGGTCCGCACTTCTGCCTGGGCTCCCATCTCGCCCGGCTTGAGCTGAGTGTGCTCTTCGGAACACTCTTGGACACCATGCCCAATATTGAACTCAACGGTAACGTTCGCAGGCTAAGGTCTAGTTTCATCAACGGCGTAAAGGAGATGCCGGTACGGGTGCGTCCGGCGTCCCTCGACTGACGGGAGTGGTGCGTGGGCAGGGGATGGCGTGGGTGAGGCAGGCGAGACGAGCGGTCCGCTGCGGGTGGCCCTGCTCTCGTACCGCAGCAAGCCGCACTGCGGCGGCCAGGGCGTCTACCTCCGGCACCTGACCCGGGAACTGGTCGACCTCGGGCACGCCGTGGAGGTCGTCTCCGGCCAGCCGTACCCGGAGCTCGACCGCGAGGAGATCACCCTCACCAAGCTGCCGAGCCTGGACCTGTACCGGGACGAGGACCCGTTCCGCACCCCGGCCCTCGGCGAGTTCCGCGACTGGCTGGACGTCCTGGAGTTCGCGCACATGAAGACCGGCGGCTTCCCCGAGCCGCTGACCTTCAGCCTGCGCGCGCTGCGGCTGCTGCGCGAGCGCCGCCGCGACTTCGACGTCGTGCACGACAACCAGGTCCTCGGCGTCGGCAACCTCGGCATCTCCCGGCTGGGGCTGCCGCTGGTGACCAGCATCCACCACCCGATCAGCGTCGACCGGCGGATCGAGATCGAGGCCGCCCGCGGCCTCAAGCAGAAGCTCGGCAAGCGCCGCTGGTACGGGTTCGTCGGGATGCAGTCGCAGGTCTCGCGGCGCATCGGGCCCGTGCTGACGGTGTCGGAGTCCTCCAAGGTCGACATCGTCAAGGACTTCAAGGTCGACCCGCGCGACATCGAGATCCTGCCGCTCGGCGTCGACACCCGGATCTTCCACCCGCGCGGCGAGCGCGTCCCCGGCCGGATCGTGGCGATGGCCAGCGCCGACGCGCCGATCAAGGGCGTGGACGTGCTGCTGCGCGCGGTCGCCAAGGTCGCGACCGAGCGCGACGTCCACGTGGTCGTGGTCAGCCGGCCGCAGAAGGACGGCCCGACCGAGCGGCTCGTGCGCGAGCTCGCGCTCGGCGAGCGGGTCCGGTTCGTCAGCGGCATCAGCGACGGCGAGCTGGGCGAGCTGCTGGCGTCCGCGGAGACCGCCGTCGTGCCGTCGCGCTACGAGGGGTTCTCGCTGCCCGCCGTCGAGCACATGGCGTCCGGGACGCCGCTCGTGGCGAGCCGCGCCGGCGCCCTGCCCGAGGTCGTGGGCGACGCCGGGATCCTCGTCGCGCCGGGTGACGTGGAGGAACTGGCCGCGACCCTGCACCGCCTGCACGACTCCCCCGGGGAGCGTGCGCGGATGGGAGCCGCCGGCCTCGCGCGCGTCCAGGAGCGGTTCGCCTGGCCCGCCGTGGCGCAGGCCACCGTGGAGCACTACCGGGCCGCCATCACCCAGCAGAACTACCGGCGCCTAGCCGCGCGCAAGGGCAAGTGAGGGAGCGTCCCGCGGACGCCCTCTGATCGGAAGGAGCACGACCCTGCTGACCGTGGATTTCCAGCGGTTCCGCGTCTCCCCTGGAGACCGCGTCCTCGACATGGGATGCGGCGCCGGACGGCACGCCTTCGAGCTGTACCGACGGGGTGCGCACGTCGTGGCCTTCGACCAGGACGCCGGCGAGCTGTCCGGCGTCGACAAGATGTTCGGGGCGATGCGCCTCGAAGGTCAGGTGCCCGAGGACGCGACCGCCGAGACCGTGCAGGGCGACGCGCTGGACCTGCCGTTCCCCGACGACCACTTCGACGCGATCGTCGCGTCGGAGGTGCTGGAGCACATCCCCGACGACATGCGGGCGATGCGCGAGCTGCTGCGCGTCCTCAGGCCGGGCGGCAGGCTCGCCGTGACGGTGCCGAGCTGGCTGCCCGAGCGGGTCTGCTGGGCCCTGTCGGAGGACTACCACACCGCCCCCGGCGGGCACGTGCGGATCTACACCCGCGCGGAGCTGGAGGCCAAGCTGAAGTCGGTCGGCTTCCGGGTCGGCGGCCACCACCACGCGCACGGGCTGCACGCCCCCTACTGGTGGATCAAGTGCGCGGTGGGGGTGGACAACGACGGCAACCCGCTGGCCAAGGCCTACCACCAGCTCCTCGTCTGGGACATCATGAAGCGGCCGCTCGCCACCCGGCTGGCCGAGCGCGTCATGAACCCGCTGATCGGCAAGAGCGTCGTCGTCTACTTCGCCAAGCCCGCCGCGCCGGACGCGCCGGCGGCCCCGGCCCGGGAGACGGCGGATGCGGTCTGAGACCGCCCCGCCCTCGGTTCCCGGAGTCCTGACCGCGGACGACGTCGTCGCCACGGCGCGGAGCATCGCGGCGCAGCAGGAGGCGTCCGGCGCGATCCCGTGGTTCTCGCCGACGCACGGGGTCCCCGGCCACGTGGACGCCTGGAACCACGTCGAGGCGGCGATGGCGCTGTCGGCCGCCGGGCTCGGCGCCGAGGCCAGGCGGGCCTACGAGTGGCTGCGCGGCGTCCAGCGCCCGGACGGGTCGTGGCCCGCGAAATGGGTGCTGGGCGAGGTCACCGAGCCGGGCGGGGAGTCCAACCACGCCGCCTACGTCGCGGTCGGCGTCTGGCACGAGCTGCTGACCACCGGGGACGAGGACTTCGCCCGGCGCATGTGGCCGGCGGTCCGGCGGGCGATCGACTTCACGCTCGGGCTGCAGACCGGGCGCGGCGAGATCATCTGGATCCGGCACGAGGGCGGCGAGCCGTCCGACCACGCGCTGCTGACCGGCTGCTCGTCGATCTACCAGTCGCTGCGCTGCGCGGTCGCGCTGGCCGAGCGGCTCGGCGAGCACCAGCCGGACTGGGAGCTCGCCGCCGACCAGCTCGGGCACGTGGTCGCCGCGCATCCGGAGGCGTTCGCCGACAAGAGCCGCTGGTCGATGGACTGGTACTACCCGGTGCTCGGCGGCCCCGTGCGCGGCGCGGACGCGGCGCGCCGCTTCGACGAGGCCTGGGACACCTTCGTGGTGCCGGGCCTCGGCTGCCGCTGCGTGTCCGACCAGCCGTGGGTGACGGCGGCGGAGAGCTGCGAGCTGGTGCTGGCGCTGGACGCCTCGGGCGACCGCGACCGCGCGCTGGAGCTGTTCACCACCGTCCAGCACCTCCGGCACGAGGACGGCTCGTACTGGACGGGCTGGCAGTTCGAGAACGAGCGGCACTTCCCGGGGGACCGTTCCACCTACACGGCGGCGGCGGTGATCCTGGCGGCGGACGCGCTGGCGGACGCCTCCCCCGGCTCCCGGCTCTTCAAGGAGATCGCGGGACGGCCCCTCGGCCCGTCCGAGGCGTCCGACCCGCTGGCGTGCGGCTGCGCGCTCGTCGCGGCCGCCCACCGCGCCTGACCGGGCTCCCCCGGCGCCCGGCCGCCCGGGCCGGGCGGCCGGGAACGCCGGTCAGGCGGGCGTGAGCGGGTCGGCGTCGCTGACGCGCTCCAGGACGCGCAGCGAGCCCTCCGCCCGGCGCTCCTCGAAGGCGCCGCTCGCCAGCGCCCGCAGGTAGAGCTCGTAGGGCGGCCGTCCGCCTTCGCGGGGGTCGGGGAAGACGTCGTGGATCACCAGGGCCCCGCCGACGGCGACGTGCGGCGTCCAGCCCTCGTAGTCGCCCTGCGCGTGCTCCTCGGCGTGGCCTCCGTCGATGAACAGCAGCGCCAGCGGCGTCCGCCAGAACGCCGAGACGGTGCGGGACTGCCCGACGATGGCGACGACCTCGTCCTCCAGCCCGGCGGCGGCCATCGTCTTGCGGAACTTGGGCAGGGTGTCCATCCGGCCGGTGCTCGGGTCGACCAGGGACGGGTCGTGGTGCTCCCAGCCCGCCTGGTTCTCCTCCGAGCCGTGGTGGTGGTCGACGGTGACCAGGACGGTTCCCGCCGCCCTGGCCGCGGTCCCCAGGTACACGGCGGACTTGCCGCAGTAGGTGCCGACCTCCAGCATGGGCCCGGTCCCGGCCAGGCGGCCGCCGTACTCCAGCCCCGTCTCGTACAGCGCGAGGCCCTCGCCGTCCGGCATGAAGCCCCGGGCGCTGCGCGCGGCGCGCAGCAGTTCGGCGGGCATCGGCGCCGCCGAGGGCGGTGCGCCTTCGCTGGTCGTCCCCGGTGCGGTGGACGCCTTGGTGTGGGTCATGATCTCCTCCGTCCGGGCACCATATCCGACATCGCCGGGATGAGACGCGAGTCTCACGCGGAGTCTTGCCGGAGCAGACTGGAACGTGTTCTACTTTCGAGGTGAGCCACCCGTTTCCGAACGTTATTCGGTAGGTTGACGGGTGAGTCCCCCGAACGGAGCAGAGCGATGAGAGTACGAGTCGACCCTCTGGTGTGCGAGGCGAACGCCGTGTGCGTCGGGCTCGCACCCGAGGTCTTCGACCTCAACGACGACGACGAGCTGCGGATCCTGCGGCCGGACGTCCCGCCCGAGGAGCAGGACCGCGTCCGCCACGCGGTGCGGTCGTGCCCGAAGGCCGCCCTGGCGCTGGAGGAGTAGCCGGCGGCTGCCCCCGGTCCCCGTTCACCCACCCCAGACGGCAACAGCTCA
Source organism: Actinomadura sp. NPDC000929 (assembly GCF_040492065.1). NCBI lineage: Bacteria > Bacillati > Actinomycetota > Actinomycetes > Streptosporangiales > Thermomonosporaceae > Actinomadura > Actinomadura sp. NPDC000929. Next base: position 12,634 of record NZ_JBEUPA010000161.1, read on the forward strand.
GGCACAGTGGAGGCAGCCATGGCACGCGCCGCGGTACTGCATGCGGTCGGCGACAGGGAACTCGACCTGCGCGACGACGTCTCGACGATCGATCCGGGTCCCGACCAGGTCAAGGTCAAGATCAAGGCGACCGGGGTCTGCCACTCGGACCTGTCCACGATGACCGGCGTGCTGCCGTCCGCGATGCCGACGGTCATCGGCCACGAGGGCGCGGGCGTCGTGGCGGAGGTCGGCGACCGGGTGACCGGCGTCCGGCCGGGCGACCACGTCGTCGTCAACTGGACGCCCGACTGCGGCGAGTGCGCCGAGTGCCTGCGCGGCGAGCCGTACCTGTGCATGACCTACCTCGCGCAGTCGTTCTCCGAGCCCGGTTTCACGCTCGGCGACGGCAGCCCCGCGTTCGGCATGGCGGGCACCGGCACCTGGGCCGAGGAGATCGTGCTCCCCCGGCGCGGGGTGATCAAGATCGCGGAGGACATCCCGTTCGAGTACGCGGCCCTGCTCGGCTGCGGCATCCCCACCGGCGTCGGCGCCGTCATCAACACGGCCAAGGTCACGCCGGGCTCCACGGTGGCGGTGGTCGGCGCGGGCGGCGTGGGGCTCTCCGTCATCCAGGGCGCCAAGATCGCGGGCGCGTCGACCATCCTGGCGATCGACCCGAACGAGGCCAAGCACCCCATCGCCAAGCAGTTCGGCGCGACCCACACCGCCACCCTGGACGACCTGGAGCAGACCAAGGGGCTCCTCACCGGCGGCGCGGGCTTCGACTACACCTTCGAGGTCGTCGGGAAGTCCGCGGCGATCACCACGGCGTGGAACACGACCCGGCGCGGCGGCGACGTCATCGTGGTGGGCGCGGGCGCCGCCGACGACGAGTGGAGCCAGACGGCGTTCGCGCTGCTGTTCGACGGCAAGAGCCTGAAGCCGTCCCTCTACGGCGGCTGCGACCTCAAGCGCGACATCCCCCTGTTCATCGACCTCTGGCGCGCCGGGAAGCTCGACATCGACAGCCTCATCTCCCGCCGGATCGGCTTCGAGGACCTGAACGACGCCGTCCGCGCCCTCACCAACGGCGAAGTCATCCGCCAAGTCGTCCTGTTCGACTGATCCCCCCAAGACCGCGGCGTGCCATCCCGCAACCGCGCCCATCCGGGACGGCACGCCGCAGGGTTCCGGACGCGTATCATCCTTGTCTGTTCGGGTCGGGCGGCGAGTCGTCATGGAGCGCGATTGGTGCACGGTCTGCGGTGGTTCCTGGCCGCGGCGGCTTTCACGGCGGTGCTCCTGGGTCCGCTCCTCCCGGCTTCCGCCGCGCACGCCGCTCCGCGGGCGGTCCGCATCCACGACATCCAGGGCGCGGCGCACATCTCGCCGCTGAACGGGGCCGCGGTCGCCCGGGTCCCGGGGGTCGTGACGGCGGTGACCTCCAACGGCTTCTGGATGCAGGACCCGCGTCCCGACAGGAGCGCCGCGACGTCCGAGGGCGTCTTCGTCTTCACCCGGGACCGGCCGCGGGCGGCGGCCGGCGACGCGGTCCGGGTCGACGGCCGGGTCAGCGAGTTCCGGCCGGACGGGGGCGCGTCCGGCGGGCTGACCCGCACGGAGATCGACGCCACCGCGACCACGGTCGACGCGCACGGGACGCCCCCGCCGCCCGCCCTCGTGCTCGGCGCGGGCGGGCTCAGGCCGCCGGGCGTGATCGACCACGGGCTGGGGAACGTGGAGCGCGGCGGCGCGTTCGACCCCCGCCGCGACGCCCTGGACTTCTACGAGGCCCTCGAAGGCATGCGGATCGAGCTCCGCGACGCCGTCGCGGCCGGTCCGTCCCGCTTCGGCGAGCTGCCCGTGCTGCCCTCCGGGGGCGCCGGCGCCGGGCCGCGGACGGCGCGCGGCGGCGTCCTGCTGCGCGACGGCGACGCCAACCCCGAGCGCGTCATCCTCGACGACGCGCTCGCCCCGCTGCCCGGCATGGACGTCGGCGACCGGCTGCCCGGCGCGAACACCGGGGTCCTCGACTACTCCTACGCCGACTACAAGCTGCTGCTCACCGCGACGCCGCGGCGCGCCCCCGGCGGGCTCGCCCGCGAGGCGACCCGGCCGCAGCGCCCCGGCGAGCTCGCCGTCGCCACCGCCGGGCTGGACGGGCTCGACCCCGACGCCCCGGCCGCGCGCTTCGAGGCCGCCGCGCGCGACATCGTGGACGGCCTGCGCTCCCCCGACCTCGTCGCGGTGAGCGGTCTCGGCGACAACAGCGGCCCCGACGACGACGGCACCGTCGCCGACGACCAGAGCGTCGCGCAGCTGGTCACGGCGATCAGCGCGGCGGGCGGCCCCGCCTACGACTGGCGCTCGGTCGAGCCGCGCGACAACGCCGACGGCGGGCGCAAGGGGACCAACGAGCGGGTGGGGTTCCTGTTCCGCACCGACCGCGGCCTCTCGTTCGTCGACCGCCCGGCGCTGGCCGACCCCGTCCCCGACGCCCCGCCCGCGCGGCCCGACCCGGCCGTCACGCCGGTCCGGGCCGTCCCGCGCGGCGGCGCGGCGGGTCTCACGCTGAGCCCCGGCCGGATCGCGCCGGGCGACGCCGCGTGGGCCGGCGCCCGCAAGCCGATCGCCGGGGAGGTGACCTGGCGGGGGCGCCGCATCATCGTCGTCGCGAACCAGTGGTTCCCCCGCACCGGCGACGACCAGCCGCTGTTCGGGCGCCGCCAGCCGCCCTCCCAGCCCACCCAGTGGCGCCGGGACGCGCAGGCCCGCGTGGTCGCGGGCTTCGTGAACTCCGTCCGGAAGGCCGACGCCCGGGCCCGCGTGATCGTGGCGGGCGACCTCGGCGACCGCGGGACCTCCGCCCCGGTCCGCACCCTCGCCCAGGGCGCGGGACTCGCCGACCTGCCCGCCGAGCTGCCCGCGGGCGACCGCTACACGGCGGTGACCGGCGGCAACGCCGAGGACCTCGACCACATCCTGCTGAGCCCGTCGCTGCGCGCGAACCGGCACGAGTTCGACGTGGTGCACCGCAGCGCGGAGTTCGCCGACCGCGCCGGCGACCGCGATCCCACGGTCGTCCGCATCGCGGTGACCGGCCGGTAGAGGCCCCCGGGCGGGCGGCCGACAGGGTCTCCGAATTTGGGAGATGCCGAAAGTAGCGTCACGGTTAGGTCCGGAATACCTCCGGGGTTTTTCTCCTGACCGGCGGGGCAGCGTCCGATCGGCACAACCCCCCACCGGGAGGAGACGCCTTCCATGGCGACCCGATATCGGCCGCACATCAGCCTGCTCGGCCTCATCTACCTGATCATCGGCGTGTTCATCGCCTGGGACCGCGGCTACATCGACGAGGGCCTGGTCGAGAAGATCGTCAGCGCGTTGCTGGCCGTCTTCCTCTGGATCCTCGTCCTGCTCGGCGTGGACTTCCACATCAACTTCTGAACCCTCGCGTCCCCCGAACCGGGCACGGGCCGTCCCTCTTCCCCCGCGGAGGGACGGCCCGTGTCCTTGCCGACAGGTGCACGTCCCCACCCGGGCCATAGACGGCAAGTGCCGCAAAAGTTACTTTCCGCTCATGACGAAAAAGGACTGCAGTTGCGGACATGGCGGCGGATGCTCGTGCGCGAAGGGCTGCTCCTGCGGCTGCAACGGCTGACCGCCGCGCCGCCGCGCTCAGCCGAGCGCGGGGGCGCGCCAGAGAATCAGGGCGTCGGCGTCGGCGCCGGTCGCGAGGACGGTGGAGCCCGCGGCGGACAGGGCCGTGAGGCGCTGGTCGCCGGGTCCGGTGAGGCCGGGAACGGCGACCCGCCGCCAGCTCACGCCGTCGGGTGACGTCAGAACCGCCGCGTCGTCCTTCGCGGAGGCCGCCGCGACGAAACCGCGCGGCGTCGCCGCGAGCGCGGTGGCGCTCAGGCCGGGGCCGAGGTCGTGCCGCGTCCAGTTCGCCCCGGCGTCGGTGGACACCAGCGCGGCCGCGTCGCCCGCGATCGCGACGAGGGTGTCGCCCCGGGCCGCGACCTGGGTCAGCGGAGCGGTGAGGCCGGCCGGAAGCCGGGCGGCGGTCCAGGTGAGGCCGTCCGGGGACGTCCAGGCCGCGGGCACCCTGCCGCGTCCGCCGACCGCCGCGTAGGCCCTGCTCGTCGCGGCCACGTCGGCCGGTGCGCCGTCGAGGCCCGCGCGGCTCCAGGTGCGCAGGTCGGCCGAGCGCCAGGCGACCCCGGTCCCCACCGCGACATACCCGGCCGGCCCGGCGGCGGCGGCCACGGGCGGCGGACCCGCCGGGAGAACGGGCTTCTGCCAGGTGAGACCGTCCTGCGACGTCAGCGCGAGGGGGCCGGGGGACGCGCCCGACGCGCGGCCGACGGCCAGCCAGCCGCGCCCGCCGCGGACGGCGTCGGACAGCAGGCCGGCCGTGGCGGGGAACCCGGCGCGCCTCCACGCGCGGCCGTCGGGGGACGTCCAGACCGCGGCGTTGCCGTTGGTGCTGCCCACCGCGACGGAGACCCCCGGCCCCGCGGCGAGCGACCTGACCGAGCGCTCGGGGTGGACGGCCCCCGGGACGGTGCGCAGGTCCACGCCGAACAGGTAGCCGTCGTCGCCCTGCCGCCCGGAGATGTTGATCTTTCCGTCGGCGACCGTCAGGCCGCTGCCGCGCACCGGCGCGGGGACGGTGCCCCCCGGCTGCCAGGTGCGGCCGTCCGCGCTGCGCAGGACGGTGCGCGCGCCCCGCTGGCCGGCCGCTGCGCCCCGGACGATGACGGCGAGCCCCGAGGGGGTGCCGTCGAAGCGCTCGACGCCTCCCCCGCCGAACCGGCCCGCGGCCCGCCAGCCGGTGCCGTCCGCCGAGGTGAACAGGACGCCGAAGCGCGCCGTCCTGCGGTGCTTCCCGCGGCCGGTCGTCCGCCGGCCCTCGCGGACGGTCGCGAACCCGCCGGGGCCGACCGCCAGGCCCTTCATGGGCCCGAACGAGCCCTGCGCCTGCGGGACCCCGGCGGACGTCCACGTCCGGCCGCCGTCGGTGGACCGCCAGAGGCCGTCGGTCCGCACGGTCCGGGTGACCTTCTTCCTGCCCCGCTTCTCGGTGACCTTCCTGCCGTAGGTCCCGTGAACCACGATCACGTTGCCGGAGGCCGCGACGCGGTCGAGGGCGATGATCCCCGGGAGGCCGTCGACGCGCTGCCACGCGCGGCCGTCCGCCGAACTCCAGGCCACCGCGCGGCCTCCGGACGCGCCCACGGCGACGAAGCCCTGGCCGGTGCGGGCCAGGTCGTTCACCTGGTCGGACGGTGTGAAGCCCGCGGCGGGCGGGCGGCGCGTCCAGGTCGCGGCGTCCTCGCTCGTCCACGCCGTCACGCTTCCGGCGGAGGTGCGGCCGAGCGCCGCCCAGCGCCCCGCGCCGCCGTCGATCAGGCGCGGGGTGTCGCCGGCGGGCACGGCCGAGCCGTCCGCCGTGCGCAGCGCCGCGAGCGACCAGGCGTGCCCCGCGTCGGCGGAGACGAGGAAGCGGGCCCGCTCCCGGCCGGGGACGCCGTCGCCCTCGGTGCCCGCCGCGACGACGGTGCCGCCCGCGGAGGCGATGGTCGTGAGGTCCTGGACGAGGCCGTCGCTCGTGGCGGCGGGGTCGGGGGCGAACAACCGGCGGAGGCGCACGCCGAGTGGCTGCGGACTACGCCCAGCGACCTCGTCAAGACGGTTCACCAGCGGTTCTTGTCCACCGACGACCGAGTCA
>NZ_JBEUPA010000162.1:0-18331 GCF_040492065.1 Actinomadura sp. NPDC000929
TGCAACCTGCGGCGCCTCGCCGACTACGAGAACCTGTGGGGCTACGCCCGCGACCTTTACTCGAACCCCGCGTTCGGCGAGACCACGAATTTCGATCGAGGGCATACCGGAAGAGCCGGGACGGGGGGAGCCCCTCCGGCCAGAGCCCTCTCCGAAATCCGGTCCGTATCGGCTTGGGTTACTCACGCGGCCTCATCAACTGGGGGACGGCTTTGCGTCGTCCGAGCGTACTGTGCCCCCGGCGCGGAGGTGGCCGCTGAGGCAAGGCTCACCTTCGTCGGAAGGGGCGGGCGCATGCGCTCAAAGGCGCCGACGTGCGGCGAATCGCCAGGATGCTCCATGTCACACCCCCATATCCAGTGGACGGTTCGGTTCGCGAAGGCCGGCCGGTTCATTCGGGCGGCCTGGCCAGCAGCAGGGGCCGCAGGCTCTCGGTCTGGGCGGCCCGCCCGCCTCTCCGGTTGCGGCAGGCGGGGTCGCCCTGGTGCATCTGGCACCACCACCGCGGCGGCGGGTTGCTCGGCGGCTTGTTCGGGTCGCAGTTGCCGTTCTGGAAGGGGGACTGGCACGGCTGCTTGCCGTCGCCGCCGTCGCCGCCGTCGTCCTGGCAGCGCGGGTCGAACTTGCCCACCGGGGTGTTGCACCACGGCGGCTTGCCCTCGTCGTCCTTTTTCTTCTTCTCCGGCGGCTTCGCCCACTTCTGCTCGATCCCGCCCCATGCGGGCGGCGGGAACGCCTGCGCGTCCATGCCGCGGACCGCGTTCGCCATGTAGGACCGCCAGATGCGGGCGGGGATCGTGCCGCCCTCGACCTCGCCGATCTGCGGCAGGATCACCGACTTCTTCTTGCCGTCCGGGCCGACCGCGTCGTTGTAGATCGTCACCGCGGTCGAGACCTGCGGGACGTACCCGACGAACCACGACGAGACGTTCCGGTCCGTCGTACCGGTCTTGCCCGCGGCCTGGCGCCCGTCCGGCAGCGCGGCCGCGGTCGCGGTCCCGCTCCTGATGACCTGCTGCATCGCGTACGTCGCGTCCGCGGCGACCTTCGGGCCGAAGACGCGGCGCTTCTCGTAGTCCGGGCGCAGCCGCACCGTCTTGCCGTCCGACTTCTTGACCACGCGGATCACGTGCGGCTGGTGGTACGTGCCGCCGTTGGCGAACACCGCGTATCCCGCCGCCTGCTCGATGGGCCGGATGTTGTTGACGCCCAGCGCGAGGTTCAGGCAGCACTTGTGCGGTTCGAGGAGGTCGGACGCGATGCCGGCGTCGGTCTCGGTCTTGATCGCCTCCTCGATGCCGACCTTGCCCATCAGCTGGATGAACGCGGTGTTGACCGAGTCCTTCGTCGCGGTGATCAGGTTGATCGCCGGGCCCACGTTGTGGCTGTTCGGGACGATCACGGCGTTCGGGTCGTCCTTGGACACCACGCTGCCGTCCGGACCGATCGGCGTCTTCGACCGGCCCTCGACGAGGCTCTTCAGGCTGTAGTTCTGCTTCAGCGCCGTCGCGAGCACGTACGGCTTCATCGCCGACCCGGCCTGCGCCGAGCCCTGCCACACGTTGTCGAAGGACTGGGCCAGGTAGTCGGGACCGCCGTAGAACGCGACGACCTCGCCGTTCGCGGTGTTCACCGACACCAGGCCGACCCGGATCTTCTTCTTGGCGAGCTTCTTCGGGTCCACCTGCGGGACGGTCTGCTCGGCGGCCCGCTTGGCCATCGCCATCTTCTTGCGGTCGAACGTCGTGTAGACCCGAAGGCCCTGGGTGGTCAGCTCCTTGGTGTCGATGCCCTGCCGGTCGAGCTCCAGCTTGGCGCGCATCAGCATGTAGCCGCGCTGGCCGCCGTAGAGCTGGTTGCTGGTGCCCGCCTTACGGAGCTTGGGCGGGCCCTGCTTGATGTACTTGTCGGCGTCGGCCCGGCTGAGCTTGCCCATCGAGACCATGCCGTTGAGCGTGTACTGGTACCTGCCGGTCACCCATGCCTGGCTGGCCTTGTCGCCCGGGTCCCGGTTGGGGTTCTGGATGATGCCGCCGAGCAGGGCCGCCTGGTCGGGCCGCAGCTTCCACACGTCCGTCCCGAAGTACTCGCGGGACGCGGCCTGGATGCCGTAGGTGTCGCGGCCGAAGTAGATCGTGTTCAGGTAGAGCTTGAGGATCTCGTCCTTGGAGTGCTCGTCCTCCAGCTTCAACGAGATGAACAGCTCCTGGAACTTGCGGCTGACCGTCCGGTTGTTCGGGTCGGAGTAGTAGTTCTTCGCGAGCTGCTGGGTGATCGTGGAGCCGCCGCCCGACCCGCCGGTGAGGTTCTTCCACACCGCCCGCGTCGTCCCCTTGACCGAGAACCCAGGGTCGGTGCGGAAGCTGCGGTTCTCGGCCGCCAGCACGGCGTTCTGGACGTTCGGCGGGACCTTGGCCAGCTCGACGCTCTGCCGCTTCTTGCCGATCCGGCCGATCTCGGTGTTGTCGGTGTAGTAGAAGATCGATGCCTGGTCCTCGACGCCCGCGACCGTCGGCTCCTTGGGAGTCGGGGTGTTGGCGTAGGCGACCCAGATCAGCGTGACGAACGCCGCCAGGCCGAGGCCGCAGACACCGCCCACGACCTTCCAGGACGGGATGAAGCGCCGCCAGCCGGTCTCGCGGGAGCGCAGGTGGCCGAGGAACCCCTTCTTGCCGGGCGGCCCATGCCGTCCTGGCCCGCCGGGACCACCCGGACCGCCGGGGCCGCCGGGTCCTCCAGGGCCGAGGGGACCACCCGGGCCGGCAGGGCCGCCCGTGCGGTTGGCCGCGCGGACGCCGCCGCCGCGGAACTTCGCGGTCACCTTCGCGCCGAGTCCCTGTCCGGCCTTTCCGAGCTCACCGAGCTTCTCGCGCACGCCCGGCTTCGGGGCCGCGCCGGGCATCCCCGGCGTCCCGAACACCGCGGGCGGCCCCATTCCCCCCGCACCGGGCCCCATGCCGGGCGCGTTCGGGAAGCCGGGACCTCCCGGCGCCCCCATTCCCGGAGCCGCCTGGCCGCCGGGGGGTCCGCCCATCCCAGGACGTCCGCCTCCCATTCCGGGACCGCCCTGCATGCCGGGGGCGCCTGGCGGCTGGAATCCACCAGGTCCGCCGAAACCACCGGGACCGCCGAAACCACCTGGACCGGGCGGCGGCCCGCCGGGGCCGCCGTTAGGGCCGAACCCACCGTTGCCGCCGAAGCCGCCTTGTCCAGGCATACCGCCCGGCCCGCCCGGCCCGCCTTGGCCGGTCGGCACGACCGCGTTTCCCGGAGCGTTGCGTCCGTCCGGGGCGACCGGTCCGCCTGGCGCGCTGGGAGCGGCGTGGCGGCCGGTGGGCGGAGGGACGGGGCTCGACGGGCCGCCCAGCGGACCCGGGCTCGCGCCAGGAGCGCCCATGTGACCGGGCCCTCCCGCCGGTCCCGGCGGGGCGGGGTTCTGGGGCATGCCAGAGGAGCCCGCGGGGTTCGTTCCGGCGGGCTCACCGTGGGCGCTCGGAAAGCCGGGGTCGCCGGAGTCACCGGGACGGGGATTCTGGTGCCCGCCCGGCCTCTGCGACCCAGGTTCCGGTCGGGGCTGGCTTGGATTACTCACGCGACCTCATCAACAGGGGACAACGGTTGTTGCCGAGGGCCGGGTGGCTCCCGGCCCTTGTTGCGGCTCGTGCGCCGTCCGAAGAGTACTGTGCGGGCTGGTGAGCGGGGGGAGCGTGTGCTCGGCGAAGGACGCCCCGGCCGGTCCGCGCCCCGAGGGGTCGGTGCTCCTCCTCACGTGCTCACCGTTCCGGGCGGTCCCGGGATCGAGGTCGTGCGACGCGGCCAGGTGATTCCAGGACGCAACTTTGACACATTTCCACCACATACACCCTGAAATCGCCACATTCGCGATACGGGCCGGTGGGGCCATCCGGGGCGTCCCAGGTAGATCGCCACTTGCCAGGACGAGCCGGGCTACGTATCTTGTCGATGTATCGAGTCGATACATTCACTCGATACATCGGATCGAGACATCGGCTTCTGCGGAAGAGGGACCGGGATGGCGGCCAAGAAGGGCGCGGGCGTGCTGGAGCTCGCCGTGCTCGGGCTGCTGCACGAGTCCCCGATGCACGGATACGAGCTGCGCAAGCGGCTCAACACCCTGCTGGGCATGTTCCGCGCGTTCTCGTACGGCTCGCTCTACCCGTGCCTCAAGCAGCTCCTGGCCAACGGGCTGATCATGGAGGACCGGCCGGAGGAGCCGAACGCGCCGCTGGCGCTGCAGAGCCGCCGATCGAAGATCGTTTACAAGCTCACCGCCGACGGCAAGGAGCGCCTGCAGTTGCTCCTCACCGAGGCCGGCCCGGCTTCGTGGGAGGACGAGGGGTTCGGCGTGCACTTCGCCTTCTTCTCGCACACCCGTGCCGACGTCCGGCTGCGGATCCTCGAAGGCCGGCGCAGCCGGCTGGAGGAGCGCCTGGAGAGCGTTCGCGCCGCCCTGGCGCGAACCCGCGAACGAGTCGACTCCTACACCCTGGAACTGCAGAACCACGGGCTGGAGTCCGTCGAGCGCGAGGTCCGGTGGCTCAACGAGCTCATCGGGCGCGAGCGGGCCGAGCAGGAACAGCAAGCACAGTCAGCTAAGCGAATTGACCAGGACATGCCTCGGGACGAGGGCCGCTGAGCGGTGGCCCAGTGCCTTCGGGGACGGGTGAGTCTCCACCACATGTTCCGCAACAGAGAAGGAGCGACCGGATGGGTTCCGTGCGCGTAGCCATCGTCGGTGTGGGCAACTGCGCCTCTTCGCTCGTCCAGGGCGTCGAGTTCTACAAGGACGCGGCCCCTGACACGCGAGTTCCCGGCCTGATGCACGTCCAGTTCGGCGAGTACCACGTGGGCGACGTCGAGTTCGTGGCGGCGTTCGACGTGGACGCCAAGAAGGTGGGGATGGACCTCTCCGAGGCCATCCACGCCAGCGAGAACAACACGATCAAGTTCGCCGACGTGCCGCCCACCGGGGTGACCGTGCAGCGCGGGCACACTTTCGACGGCCTGGGCGAGTACTACCTGGACATGGTCGAGGAGTCCGACGCCGAGCCGGTCGACGTCGTGCAGGCGCTGAAGGACGCCGAGGTGGACGTCCTGGTGTCGTACCTGCCGGTGGGCTCCGAGGAGGCCGACCGCTTCTACGCCCAGTGCGCGATCGACGCCAAGGTCGCGTTCGTGAACGCGCTCCCCGTGTTCATCGCCAGCGACCCCGAGTGGGCGCAGAAGTTCACCGACGCGGGCGTGCCGATCGTCGGCGACGACATCAAGTCGCAGGTCGGCGCCACCATCACGCACCGCGTCATGGCCCGCCTCTTCGAGGACCGCGGCGTCGAGCTGCTGCGCACGTACCAGCTCAACTTCGGCGGCAACATGGACTTCATGAACATGCTGGAGCGCAAGCGGCTCCAGTCCAAGAAGATCTCCAAGACGCAGTCGGTCACCTCGCAGATCCCGCACGAGATGGCGAAGGCGGACGTGCACATCGGCCCGTCCGACCACGTGCCGTGGCTGGACGACCGCAAGTGGGCCTACGTCCGCCTGGAGGGCCGCTCCTTCGGCGACACGCCCCTCAACCTGGAGTACAAGCTGGAGGTCTGGGACTCCCCGAACTCCGCCGGCGTCATCATCGACGCCGTCCGCGCCGCCAAGATCGCCAAGGACCGCGGCATCGGCGGCCCGATCCTGTCGGCCAGCTCCTACTTCATGAAGTCGCCGCCGGAGCAGTACAACGACGACCAGGCGCACGACGCGGTGGAGAAGTTCATCCGCGGCGAGATCGAGCGCTGAGAGCCTGATCACAGAGCGCCCTGAGGACGCCCTGACAGTGGACATCCCACTGTCAGGGCGTCCTTACTTCTGTAGAGAAACGGTGATGTACCGGCTCTTTGTCACGCTCTGGCCCTACTGTGACACCGCCGGTGACTAGCGCGCCAGGCTCTGAGTCAGTGAGGTGACACCGTGGCGGCACGCGAAATGATCAAGGTGACGGCGGGGGTGGCGGGTCTCGTGGTGGGGCTCGCCGGATGCGCCGGAGGAGGTGACGGCGCGACCGCGGAGGGCGCGTCCCGCCAGGGCGGCACGCTGCGCGTCGTCGGGTCCTCCGACGTCGAGCACCTCGACCCCGCGTCCGTGGCCAGCGTCGGCGCGTACGGGCTCGTCCGCACGTTCGCCCGGACGCTGTTCGGGAACCGGGCGTCCAACGACTTCCAGGAGACGGTCCCCGTGCGGCCCGACGTCGCCGAACGGATCCCGACGCGCGAGAACGGCGACGTCGGCAAGGACCGCCGCACCTACACGGTCCGGCTGCGCGACGGCGTCCGGTGGAACACCACCCCCCCGCGCCCCGTCACCGCCCAGGACTTCGTCCGCGGCTTCGAACGGCTGTGCAACCCGGCCTCGCCGTCCGCCGCCAAGGGCTACTTCGTCTCCACGCTCAAGGGCATGGACGCGTTCTGCCGCGGCTTCGGCTCCGTGAACGCCAAGGACGCGCGGGCGATCGCCGCCTACCAGCGCGACCACGGGTTCGAGGGCGTCCGCGCCAAGGACGACCGGACGCTGGTGTTCAAGCTGAAGCGTCCCGCCAGCGACTTCCTCAACCTGCTGTCGCTGCCGGTCACCGCGGCCGCGCCGCAGGAGTACGACCGGTACGTCCCGGACGGCGCCGACTTCCGGCAGCACACCGTCTCCGACGGCCCGTACCAGATCACCGACTACAAGCCGGGCATCTCCTATCTGCTCACCCACAACCCGGCATGGCAGGCGGGTTCCGACCCGCTGCGCGAGCGGCACGTCGCGAAGATCCAGATCACGCTGGGGCAGGACTCGCCGGAGACCGTCCAGCAGCAGATCGAGCAGGGCACCGCCGACCTCGCGTGGGACCAGCCCGTCCCGACGTCGGCGATCCCGCGGCTGCGCGACGACCCGCGCTTCGCGATCAGGGAGACCCCGAACAACAGCCCGTACCTGGTCTTCAACACGCGCAGCCCCCGCAACCGCGGCGCGCTCGGCGACCCCGCGGTCCGGCAGGCGCTGGAGTACGCCGTCGACCGCAGCGCCCTCATCAAGATCGTCGGCGGGCCGTCGGTGGCGAGGCCGCTGCACACGGTGATCCCGCCGGGCAACTCCGGCTACGCGGCCGTCAATCACTACCCCACGCCCGGCGAGTCCGGCGATCCCGCCAAATGCCGCGAGCTCCTCAGCAAGGCGGGCCGCACCGGCCTCACGCTGAAGTTCCCCTACCGGACGAACAGCGTCCACAAGCTGATCGCCCAGTCCCTCGCCCAGAACCTCGACGCCTGCGGAGTGGAAACCGAACTGACCCCCGACTCGGGCGGCTCCTTCTACTCCAGCACCCTGTCCACCCCGGCCCGCGCCCGCGAGGGCAGCTGGGACATCGCCGCCCCCGGCTGGGTCCCCGACTGGTACGGCAACAACGGCCGCTCGATCATCCAGCCCCTCTTCGACGGCCGCGCCTACGGCCCGGGCTCCACCAACTACGGCGGCTACGACAACCCGCAGGTCAACGCCCTCATCGACGCCGCCCTCACCGCCCCCGACACCCAGCGCGCCGCCGGCTACTGGCAGCAGGCCGACCAGAAGATCATGGAGGACGCCGCGATCGTCCCCCTCCTGGACCGCGCCCAGACCACCTACCGCTCCTCCCGGGTCCACGGCGCCTACTTCCTCCCCACAACAGCCGGCTACGACCTAACGAGAGTCTTCATCGCGTAGTGGTGAGGCGGGCCGCAGAGCACCTCAGCCATCGCAGCAACCACGCAATGGCCGCAACGCTTGCGATCGCGTCCGAAGGCAGGTTTCGAGCTTGCGAGAACCTGATCGCGCAGCGAGCCTCTGGGCGAGTCGGAGCGATGCCAGCGATCGCCCGCTGTGCTCGACGATGGAGGGCCGCCAAGGCCCGAAGGAGGAGAGAAACGCAATAAGCACGACATACTCTGATCTGATGCGAGCTGGGGAGTTGCGGGGGGTTCTGCGCGGGCGGGATTTTCGGCGGCTCTACGGGACGCGGCTCGCCTCGCAGTTGACGGACGGCCTGTTCCAGGTGGCGCTCGCCGGATACGTGTTCTTCTCGCCCGAGCGGCAGACGACGGCGGCCAAGGCGGCGGCGGCGTTCGCGGTGACGCTGCTGCCCTACTCGGCGCTCGGGCCGTTCGCCGGGGTGTTCATCGACCGGTGGCGGCGGCGGCAGATCCTCGTGTGGACGCCGGTGCTGCGCGCGTTGCTCGTGCTGCTCGTCGCCGGGCTCGTGGCGGGCGGGCAGGACGGGCTCGGCTTCTTCCTCGGCGTGCTCGTGGTGCTGGGCGTGAACCGCTTCTTCCTCGCGGCGCTGTCGGCGGCGCTCCCGCACGTGGTGCGTCGCGACCAGCTGGTCACGGCGAACGCGTTCAGCGTGACCTCCGGGACGGTCATCGCGTTCGCGGGCGCGGGCCTCGGTTACGGGCTCCGGCGGGTGTTCGGCGGCGGGCACGACGGGACGGCGCTGATCCTCGTGGCGGCGGCGGGGTTGTTCCTGCTGGCCGGGCTGATCGCGACGACGCTGCCGAAGGGGCTGCTCGGCCCCCACCGGTCGGCGGAGGCCGCGTCGGGGGAGCCCGCCGCGGCGGAGGCGCCCCGGGCCGTCGAGGTGGTCCGGGGGGTCCTGGGCGGGCTCGTGGACGGGGGGCGGCACATCGCGCGGCGGCCGCAGGCGGCGCTGGCGCTCGGCGCGATCTCGTTTCACCGGTTCCTGTACGGCGTCGTGCTGATCATGACTCTGCTGCTGTGCCGGAACCGGTTCGCCGGCGACCCCGACCGGGGGCTGGAGACGTTCGCGCTGATGCTGGGGGTGTCCGGGGCCGGGTACTTCGCGGCGGCGCTGATCACCCCGCCGGTGGTGCGGCGGATCAGCAAGCAGGCGTGGGTGGCGTGGCAGCTCGGCGGGGCGGCGCTGAGCCTGCTCGTCTTCGGCATGCCGTTCGCGGAGCGCCCCTGGGCGGTCGGCGCCTTCCTGCTCGGCGTCGTGTCACAGGGCGTGAAGCTGTGCGTCGACACGACGCTGCAGGAGTCGATCGACGACGAGTACCGGGGGCGGGTCTTCGCCGTCTACGACATGCTGTTCAACGCGACGTTCGCCGCTGCCGCCGCCGCTGCCGCGACGTGGCTGCCGGCGGACGGGCGCGCCGACCTCACCCTCCTCGCGGTGGTCGTGGCCTACGCGGCGGGCGCCGTCGCCTACCGGACGGCCGCCTCCCGCATGCGCCGGCCCGCGCACGCCCTGCGTTAGAGCGACTCCGCCACGGCGTGCATGGCGGCGGCGATGTGGTGCACCTCGTCTTCCGTGCACACGTACGGCGGCATCGTGTAGACGAGCTTCCCGAAGGGCCGCAGCCAGACGCCGTGCGCCATGGCGATCTCCTGGACGGCCGGGACGTCCACCGGCTCGCGCGCCTCCACGACGCCGATCGCGCCGAGGACGCGGACGTCCGCCACCCCGGGGAACTCCGCGGCGCCGTCGAGCTCGCTGGTCAGGACCGCCTCGATGGCGTCGACCTCGTCCCGCCAGTCGCGCGAGAGCAGCAGGTCGATGGACGCGGACGCGACCGCGGCGGCCAGCGGGTTGGCCATGTAGGTGGGCCCGTGCATGAGGACGCCCGCCTCGCCCGAGGTGATGCCGTGGGCGACGCGGTCGGTGCACAGGGTCGCGGCCATCGTCATGTAGCCGCCGGTCAGGGCCTTGCCGAGGCACATGATGTCGGGGACGACCTCGGCGTGGTCGCAGCCCCACAGCTCGCCCGTCCGGCCGAACCCGGTGGCGATCTCGTCCAGGATCAGCAGGAGGCCGTGCTCGTCGGCGATGTCGCGGAGGGCGCGCAGGTACTCGGGCGCGTAGAAGCGCATCCCTCCGGCGCCCTGCACGATCGGCTCCACGATGATCCCGGCGAGCTCGCCCGCGTGCTCGGCGGCCAGTTCCGCCAGCCCGTCCAGGTACGTCTCGTCGGGTTCGGCGGTGTAGCCGAGCGGGGGTGGGGGCGCGAAGACGTGCTGGGCGAGGACGTCGGCGAACAGGTGGTGCATCCCGTTCACCGGGTCGCAGACGGCCATGTCGCCGAACGTGTCGCCGTGGTAGCCGCCCCGGACGGTGAGGAGCCGGCGCCGTTCCGGACGCCCCTGCGAGCGCCAGAACTGCAGCGCCATCTTGATCGCGACCTCGACCGCGACGGACCCGGAGTCGGCGAAGAACACCTTGGTCAGCGGCTCCGGAGTGAGCTCGACGAGCCGCTCGGCGAGCCGGACGGCGGGCGGGTGCGTGAGCCCGCCGAACATCACGTGCGCCATCTTGCCGAGCTGCCCGGTGACGGCCGCGTTCAGCTTCGGGTGGTTGTAGCCGTGCACGGCCGCCCACCACGAGGACATGCCGTCGATCAGCTCGGTGCCGTCGGCGAGGGTCAGCCGCACCCCGTCCGCCGACACGACCGGCAGCGCGGGCGCCGCCGCGGGCATCGGCGCGTAGGGGTGCCAGATGTGCTCGCGGTCGAACTCCAGCATCCGCTCGGTCTCGCGGGGGCTCATCCGCCCCAGCTGCAGCGGGATCACTCGCCCTTCCCCTCGTCCGCGGGGGCGCCGACGCCCTCGGCGGCGGCCCAGCGGCGCAGTTCCTCGGCCGCGGCCTCCTTGCCGATCATGCCGCGGTCCAGGCGGAGTTCGAGGAGGAACTTGTAGGCGCGCCCGACGAGGGGGCCGGGGGCGATGCCGAGGATCTCCTGGATCTCGTTGCCGTCGAGCTCCGGGCGGATCGCGGCCAGCTCCTCCTCCTCAGCCAGCCGCTCGATCCGCACCTCCAGGTCGTCGTAGGTGCGGCGCAGCCGGTCGGCCTTGCGCTTGTTGCGGGTGGTGCAGTCGGCGCGGGTCAGCTTGTGCAGGCGCGTGAGGAGCGGCCCGGCGTCGCGGACGTAGCGGCGGACGGCCGAGTCCGTCCACTCGCCGGTGCCGTAGCCGTGGAACCGCAGGTGCAGCTCCACGAGGCGGGACACGTCCGAGATGACGTCCTTCGGGTAGCGCAGCGCGGTCAGCCGCTTGCGGGCCATCTTCGCGCCGACGACCTCGTGGTGGTGGAAGGAGACCCGGCCGCCGGCCTCGAAGCGCCGGGTCTTGGGCTTGCCGACGTCGTGCAGCAGCGCCGCGAGCCGCAGCACGAGGTCGGGGCCGTCCTCCTCCTGCGCGATCGCCTGCTCCAGCACGATCAGCGAGTGCTCGTAGACGTCCTTGTGCCGGTGGTGCTCGTCGATCTCCAGCCGCAGCTTCGGCAGCTCGGGCAGGACGTGCGCGGCGAGGCCGGTGTCGACCAGCAGCGCCAGGCCCTCCCGCGGGTACAGGCCGCAGAGCAGCTTGGACAGCTCGTCGCGGACCCGTTCGGCCGACACGATCTCGATGCGGCCCGCCATGTCCTTCATCGCGCGGACGACGTCGGGCGCGACGGTGAAGCCGAGCTGGGAGGCGAACCGGGCGGCGCGCATCATCCGCAGCGGGTCGTCGCTGAAGGAGTCCTCCGGCCGGCCGGGCGTCCGCAGCACCTTGCGCTGCAGGTCGGTGAGGCCGCCGAACGGGTCGACGAACTCGTGCCCGGGCAGCCGCGCCGCCATCGCGTTGACGGCGAAGTCACGGCGGCGCAGGTCCTCGACCAGGGACGTCCCGTAGGACACCTCCGGCTTGCGGGACTTCGGGTCGTAGGACTCGCTGCGGTAGGTGGTGATCTCCAGCTCGACGCCGTCCTTGCGCAGGCCGACCGTGCCGAACTCGATGCCGATCGTCCAGTGCGCGTCCGCCCAGCCGCGGATGATCTCCAGGGTGCGCTCGGGCGGGGCGTCGGTGGTCAGGTCCACGTCCTTGGTCGGACGGCGCAGCAGCGCGTCCCGGACGGGCCCGCCGACCAGCGCCAGCTCGTGACCGGCCGCCGCGAACCGGGCGCCGAGCTCGTCGGCGACGGGCGCGATCCCGCGCAGCAGCTCGGCGATCGCGGTGCGCCGCGAGGACTCTGGGGTCACGTTCTGGTCAGGCACGGCCATCGAGCGTATTTCCTTGGTTGACGGGCTGACAAAGGACTTTCTGGCGAGCGCCGGGGTCCGCGCGGGAGTCTTTTCGGGGCCGAAGAAGGACGGGGCCCTTCACACGCCCCGATCCCCGGGTTACGTTTCGGGCACCCGACGACGCTCCGCGCGACCCGGTGAGCCTCCCGTACGACAACGGTAGCGGGATCCAAAAGGGCCACGGTCCGCCGCACGTGCGGTTGAGGCGCGTCGCGAGGGGTTCGCCGTGCGGCGCGGCAGGGATGAGACCTGCCGTTCCGGGTATGTGGGGGTCTCCCCCCGCAGGGTGTGCGACGCACGGGGCCGCAGGGAAACCGGATCCGGGGGTGAGCGGGGCATGCCCCGCGGGATGGAGCCGAACATGAAGGACGCTCTCACCATCCACCGCGCGCTTCTCGGCTGGGAGACGGCGCACGAGATCGTGCGGCTGCCCCTCGCGATGACCCGGGCCGACGAGCTGCCCAGGGCGCTGGGCCTGCCGCCGGAGCGGTGCCTGGTGACGCGCGTCTACTCCTGCGAGGGCGCCCACCGCGGCCGTCCCTTCCTGGCCGGGGCGATCGTCCCGGCGGGCCGGCGGCCGTCCACCGAGGCCGTGCGGTCGGCCGTGGGCGCCCGCGCCGTCTGGCCCGCGCACGCGGACGTGGTCAACGCCGTCACCGAGTACGCGGCGGGCCTGGTCTGCCCGCTGCTCCTGCCGGAGTCGATGCCCCTGCTGATCGACCGCGAACTCGTGGACGGGCTCCACGCCCACGGCGTCGTCTACACGGCGACCGGCGAGGCGTCCACGGCGCTCGGCATCAAGGCCAGCGTCCTGTACTCCCTCTGCCGCCCGAAGCCCGTCGACCTGCTGGCCCCGCTCAGCGCCGCGTCCGCCCCCGGGCGCGACCACGTGACGACCTGAGCCTCCCGCCCGCCGCGGCCCCGCCGGCGAGTGGCACCCGGCAACGCCATGAACACCGACGGACTAACATCGGGGCCGTGGTGCGGGAAAACGACGCCCGCCGTCCTCGGCCTGTCCTCGCGCCGCCGGACGGGCTCTGGACGGGCACGGCGTGAGGGCGGACACGGCGTGACAGCGGTCGGACGCGCGTTGGCGCTGGCCGCGATGCTGCCCTGTCTCGCGATGGCGGCCTCCCCGGCCATGGCGTCCCCGGCACGGACCCCGGCGAGGGCCCCCGCCGGCGCCCCGGCGGCGGGGCATGCGCGCGCGCAGGTGGCGCTCGCGCTCACCAAGGTCACCCCGAAGACCCTCGCCGCGAACTCCAGGATCGAGATCTCCGGGGCGGCGCGGAACCGCAGCGGCCGCGCGCTGGCCGGCCTCACCCTGCGGCTGCGCTACAGCGCCCAGCCCGTGACCAGCCGGAGCCAGCTCGACCAGCTCGCGTCCGGGCAGCAGACCGCGCTGCCCAACGTCGCCCCGCAGCAGCAGTCGCTCGCGCAGGCGACCAGGCCCGGCGTGACCCAGGGCTGGAGCTTCCGGACCACCGCCCAGCAGCTGGGCCTGCGCGCCCCCACCGGCACCCCCGGCGTCTATCCGATGCGCGTCGAGGTGCTGAACTCCGCGCAGCAGGTCGTCGGCGGCCTGACGACCTTCCTGACGATGATGCCGAAGCAGCGGAGCTTCAAGCCGGTGGCGGTCGGCTGGGTGCTGCCGCTGATCGACCGGATGCACCGCGCCAACGACCGCACGTTCATCGACGACGATCTCGCCAAGGAGCTGGCGCCCGGCGGCCGGCTCCACCGGATCGTGGAGGCGGCCTCCACCACCGGAACGCCGGTCACCTGGGCGATCGACCCGGCGCTGCTGGACGACGTCCGGCAGATGGCGTCGGGCGACTACTTCGTCAAGCCGCCCGGGGCGGCGAAGGCCGTCCGCAAGGAGAAGAGCAAGGTCGCCGCGACGTGGCTGACGTCGCTGAAGAACGCCTCGAAGGGCGACCCGTACTTCGTCCTGCCCTACGCCGACCCCGACGTCACCGCGCTGGTCCGGCGCAAGACGACCGGGGACATCGGCGTCGCCTTCGACGCGCGCAACACCGCCTTCGTGGCGCAGATCCTCGGACGCCAGCCCGACGCCCACGTCGCCTGGCCGGCGTCCGGCGTCGGCGGGCCCGGCACGCTCGAACAGCTCGCCAAGTACGCCCTGAAGGACGGCGGGTCCTTCCTGATGAGCAGCTCGCAGTTCGAGAACCCCGTGACGGGCGCGCAGCCGAACGCGACCACCGCGCTCCAGACGCACCTGGGCGCCAAGAAGGCCCTCCTCTACGACCAGACGATCACCCAGATCCTGAACGAGGGGGCGCGGTCCGCCTCCCGGGCGCTGATGAGCGAGCAGCGGTTCCTCGCCGAGACCGCGATGGTCGCGGCGGAGGCGCCGAGCGTCCAGCGCACCGTCGTCGTCGCCCCCGACCGGCTGTGGGACCCCGCCGACGGGCTCGCCAAGAACCTGCTCACCTACACCAAGGCCGCGTCCTGGATGCGCGAGATGCCGCTGCGCACGATCGAGGCGGCCCAGCCGCAGAACCGCGTCTTCCACGGATACTCCGACAGCTACGAGAAGTTCGAGCTGGGCGACGTCCACCTCGACCAGACCCGGGCGATCGCGAAGCGCGCGGCGACGTTCAAGGCCGTGATGACCGGCCCGGTGAAAATCTCTTACGAGCGCGCCGTGCTGCGGCTGGAGTCGGTCGGCTGGCGGACGTCGCCGGGACGCGCCAAGCGGGCCCGCAAGGCGCTGGAGGACGAGCTCCGCGGCGACATGGACCTGGTCCGCGTCGTCCCCCCGAAGAACAGGCGCGTCCTCATGGGGGGCAGTTCGGGCAAGCTTCCCGTCCTGGTCGAGAACACGCTGCCCGACCAGTCGGTGCGGGTCCGGCTCGTCGTGACCTCGGAGAACACCGCCAAGCTCAAGCTGGGCGAGCTGGAACCGAACGACGCGGTGATCGAGCTCGGGCCCGGGGAGCGTGCCCAGCGGTGGATCCCCGCGCAGGCGGCCGGCAACGGCAACTTCGGCGTTCGCCTCAATCTGCAGATTCCCGGCGCGGGCGGCCGGACGTACGGTGACGGCGAGACCATCACGGTCACCACGACCGGGTACGGGCGGCTCGCCCTGCTCATCACGGGCGGCGGACTTGCCGTACTCTTCGTGGGCGTCGGAGTGCGGGCCATCAGAGCGAGGCGCCGCCGGAAAGCGGAGGCAGCCGGTGACGGGTCGACCGGAATGGGATCGCCAAGGGCAGGGGCAGCAGGGGCCGGGCTCCCCGGCGCCGGGTTCCCAGGGCCCGGGATACCCTCCGCCGAATACTCCGGGACCCCCGGGACGGGGCTACCCGGCACAGGGCGGCCCCCAGGGGTACCCGCCGGGCCCGCCGCCCCAGGGACCGCGCCCGCAGGGGTCGATGCCGCAGGGCCGGCCGGGGATGCGGCCGGGTCCGCAGACCCCCGGCCCGAGGACCCCGCAGCAGTACCCGGGCCCGCCGACGGGCCGGCCGCCGGGCACGGCCAACACGGCCGCCGAGACGGTGGTTGACATCCCCCTTCCAGGCGGAAGCCCGCCGGACTCCGACACCACGGTCGTGGACACGCCTCCGGCGCAGGAGGGCAAGGGCTCGTCCGGCATCCTGAAGTCCGGCGCGATCATGGCGGTGGGCACCCTCGCGTCCCGCATCACCGGCTTCCTGCGCACGGCCGTGATCGTCGCCGCGCTCGGCACCGGGCTGCTCGCCAACTCCTACAACACCGCCAACACCATCCCCAACCAGATCTACGACCTGCTGCTGGGCGGCATCCTCACCAGCGTCATCGTCCCGCTCCTGGTGCGGGCCAAGCAGCGCGACCGGGTCGCCGGGGAGCAGTACGAGCAGCGCGTGTTCACCCTCGCGGTGATCGGGCTCGGCGTCCTCACCGTCGTGTCCGTGCTGCTCGCGCCGCTGTTCATCGACATCCTGGCGGGCAGCTACAGCGGCGACCAGCGCGAGGTCGCCATCCTGTTCGCCCGGTTCTTCCTCCCCCAGCTGTTCTTCTACGGCGTCGGGGCGTTCGCCGGGGCCGTCCTCAACACGCGCGGCAGCTTCGGCGCGCCGATGTGGGCGCCCGTCCTGAACAACATCGTGGTGATCGCGGTCGGCGGCGCGTTCCTCGCGATCACCACCGGCCGCGTCGACCCGTCCAGCATCACCGACCAGCAGCTCATGCTGCTGTCCATCGGCACGACCGGCGGCATCGTCCTGCAGACGGTCGCCCTGTGGCCGTCGCTGCGCCGCGTCGGGTTCCGGTGGCGGCCCCGGCTCGACTTCCACCGCGGCGAGCTCGGCGAGGTCGGGCGGATGGCGGGCTGGACGCTGCTGTACGTCGTCGCCGCCCAGGCCGCGTTCGCCGTCGTCACCGCGCTGACGAACAGTGCCGGGAAGCACGCGTACGTCCAGGGGCTCGGCGAAGGCTACGGGTACACCCCGTACTTCAACGCCTACCAGCTCTTCCAGCTCCCCTACGCGATCGTGGGGGTCTCGGTGATCACCGCGCTGCTGCCGCGGATGAGCCGGTTCGCCGCCGAGGGCAAGACCGCCGACGTGCGCGCCGCCTTCTCCAGCGGGCTGAGGCTCTCCTCGGTGATCATCATGCCGGCGGCGGCGCTGATGCTGGTGCTCGGGCCGGAGATCACCACCGTGCTGTTCGCGCACGGCAACACCAACGCCGACGACGCCCTGGTGATCGCGCGGGTCATGCAGATGTTCGCGATCGCGCTCGTCCCGTTCTCGATCTACCAGCTGATGCTGCGGGTCTTCTACTCCTACGGCGACACCCGGACGCCCGCGCTGATCGGCCTCGTCGTCACCTCCACGAACATCGCGATGGCGTTCACCGCCTACAACGTCCTCGACCTCAAGTGGATCGTGGTCGGCATCGCGGGCGGGTTCGCGATCAGCAACGTGGTCGGGACGGTCACCTGCTGGCTGGTGCTGCGCCGCAAGCTCGGCGGCATGGACGGGCGCCGCGTCGTCGGCGGCCACCTCAAGCTGCTCGTCGCGATCTGGCCGCTGATCGGCTTCGCCTACGCGGCGCACACGGTCGCGGACGCGCTGGGCGGCATCGACACGATGGTGCCCGCGCTGGCCACCCTGATCGCCGGATCCGTCGGCGGCGGGCTGCTGTACGTGCTGTTCGCCAAGCTGCTGCGGGTGGAGGAGATCCAGACGACCATCGCGACGTTCGCCCGCCGGCTGCCGGGGCGGGCAAAGTAAAAAAGGACGCGCGGCGATAAGGCGGCCACTCGCGCGAGTAACCACTACCATGTGGGGGACTACGGCTTGCGGGGCGACACCCTGGGGAACGCAAAGAGGAGGGTCGGAGGCGTAAGCTGCCACGCCACGAACATGGGATCTGACCACCTGTGCAGGACGTTGCCGTGAGCACGTCAGTCATCGAGCCCGGCACCCGTCTCGCCGGCCGCTACCGGCTCGAGGAGCGCATCAGCGACTCGGGCGGCTCGTCGCTCTGGAAGGCCATCGACGAGATCCTCGCGCGGGCGGTCGCCGTCCGCACCTTCGACCCCGAGTTCCCCCGGATCGCCGAGGCGGTCACGTCGGCACGGTCGGCCAGCCGGCTGACCGACCCCCGCCTGACCCAGGTGTTCGACGCCGACGACTCGGGGGAGAGCGCCTACATCGTCAGCGAATGGGTCGCCGGCGAGACCCTGGAGGGCATGCTCGCCAAGGCCCCGCTGGAGCCGGGCCGCGCCGCGACCCTGCTCTACGAGGCGTCCGAGGCGATCTCCGCCGCGCACGCCGCCGGGCTCTCCCACCTCTGCCTCACCCCCCGCGACCTGGTCTGGACGACCGGCGGCACCGTCAAGATCCTCGGTGTCGCCACCGACGCCGTCCTGTGCGACCGCGAGTCCGACGACTCCGCCGCCGAGGACGTGCGCGGCCTCGGCCGGATGCTGTACGCGGCGCTCACCGCCCACTGGCCCGGTGACGAGGACGGGTCCGCCCTGCCGGCCGCGCCCGCGTCCGACGGCCTCCCGCACGCGCCCCGCCAGGTCCAGGCCGGCATCTCGCACGCGATCGACGCGATCGTCTGCCGCTGCCTCGGCATCGGCACGGGCGAACCGCTCGCGTCCCCCGCCGAGCTGGCCAAGGCGCTGCGCGGCGTCCCGCGCACCCCGCTGCCGCTGTTCGCCGGGCTCGGCAACGCCCCGCCGGCCGCCCCGCGGCAGACGCCGCCGAGGCGCC